>CAMPJV010000103.1 GCA_946886975.1 uncultured Taibaiella sp.
CCCAAGGGGAGGGAGTTTCCGTGCGAGTGCATTTGGTGATAGTTCTGAGGAGGTGTGTGACGACCTTTCACCTTATAGAGACCTTATAGAGACATTATAGAGACCTTTTAGAGATGCAACTTCGGTGGTACTCCTCTGTATAGCCTATGCACAGCCAGAGGAGTAGCTGAGGAGATAGGTGGGAGAGCCGCTGGAGAAGCATAGTGAAAGCATAGATAAAGCATAGAGAAGGCATAGTGGAAGCATACCCATTAGGATTAATGCAGATGCAAAGACAAGGGTGATAGGTGGTTTGACCCTACCTTTGCACAAAATGTAAACATGCGGAAGGTATTATTTCTATTATTATCGGTGGGTGTGGTGAGTACGGGATGCGGGAGCAATGAAGAAACAGCAACTAATGCAACTGAAACGACAGCCAAATCAAAGCCGGCTACTCCACCTCAAAGCAAACTGGGAGAGGCGGGTACTAGCAAGTTGATGGACGTGGTAACAGATTACTATGCGTTGAAGGATGCGCTGGTGGCTACTGATGCGGCTAAGGCGGATGAGGCTGCGAAGAAACTGATGGCCAGTGCGGATAGTTTTAAAGCATCGGGAGTATCTGACAGTGCAGACATGGTGGTGCGGTATATGGATTCTGTTAGTATGGGTAGCAAGCAAATCCTTTCCCTGAAAGATGAGACGACAGAGCAGAAGCGGATACATTTTGAAAAGGTATCGGATGCGATGTTTGGTGCACTGAGAGCCGCAGAACTAAAGAATGGTGGCGTGTACAGGCAATATTGCCCAATGGCGTTTAACGATAAAGGAGCCTTTTGGCTAAGTGATGTGACAGATATCAAGAACCCATACTTCGGGAAGAAGATGCTGGAGTGCGGTGAGGTGACTGATTCTTTGTAAGTACGGCATAATTAAGGCGATGGGCTGGTGTAGATATTTAGCATTGGTTGTGGTTCTATTTTGCTCCTCTGTGGCTATGGGGCAGAAGAAGGTGACGCTGAGCGGATATATGAGAGACGCCCAGAGCGGAGAGTCACTGATAGCTGCGACGGTGTACATAAAGGAGCTGCAGATAGGTGCCCAGACAAATACCTATGGCTTCTATTCTGTTTCGGTGCCAGCGGGGAGCTATACAGTGATCTATTCCTACGTTGGGTATGCGATGCTGACGGAGACCATGCAACTTATAGAAAGCAAGACTTTCAATGCGGAGCTGCAGAATCAGTCGGTGATGCAGGAGGTGGAGGTGGTAGCGACATCCAGAACTGACGAGAACGTGCAAACTACCGAGATGGGCACTATAAGCATGTCGGTGGACCAGATAAAGACGCTGCCAGTGATTTTCGGAGAGGTGGATATACTGAAGGCGATGCAACTGATGCCGGGCGTACAATCTTCAGGAGAAGGCAACTCGGGCTTTTACGTGCGCGGTGGCGGGCCTGACCAGAACCTGGTGTTGCTGGATGATGCTGTGGTGTATAATCCCGGGCATTTGTTTGGCTTCTTTTCTGTGTTCAACTCTGATGCGGTTAAGAACATTTCGCTAATTAAGGGCAGTATGCCTGCGAGCTATGGGGGGAGGCTATCATCAGTTGTGGATGTGTCGATGAAAGAAGGGAATGTGAAGGAGTATCACGCACAGGGAGGCATAGGGCTGATCGCATCACGTCTTACGATAGAAGGACCACTGGAGAAGCACAAGGGATCATTTGTTCTTTCAGGGCGCAGAACCTACATAGATGTACTGATGAAGCCATTTACCGGGAGCGGTAACTTTTCGGGATCCGGCTACTTTTTCTATGACGCCAACCTGAAGGCAAACTTCATGTTCAGCAAGAAGGACAGGCTGTATCTGAGCGGGTATTTCGGGAGAGATAAGTTTACCTTCAACAGTACGACATCTTCCTTTAAGGCAAACATACCCTGGGGGAACTCAACGGCTACCCTGAGATGGAACCACCTGTTCAGCGACAGGCTGTTCATGAATGCGTCTACCATCTATAACGAGTACCAATTTGAATTCGGCGGAAGCCAGAATGACTTTGAGCTGAAACTTGCATCAGGAATAAAGGACTGGAATGGCAAGGTGGACTTCGACTACTATGCAGGCAATAATCACCACTATAAAGCCGGGGTCAACTACATATATCATAAGTTCATCCCTAACCAGATATCGGGGAGGACAGGAAACACTGAGCTGACGCCAAACAATGCGCTAATCAGATATGCTCATGAGGCGGGGGTGTATATACAGGATGATTTTGAGCTTACGGATTGGCTGAGGATCAATGCGGGTGTAAGGTATTCCATGTTTGCACAGGCGGGACCTTACTGGAGGTATCAGTACGATCTTAACCAGAACAAGACGGACAGTACCTACTATGGCAGCGGCAGTATTGTGAAATCGTACGGCGGACTGGAACCGAGGCTGAACATGCGATTTATACTAGACCCGATGTCTTCCATAAAGGCCAGCGTGGTGAAGTCCTATCAATATATACACCTCATTACCAACAACGGCTCTACCCTACCAACGGATCTCTGGGTGCCGAGTACATTTATTGTAAAGCCCCAGGAAGCATGGCAGTATTCGCTCGGGTACTTTAAGAACTTCCTTGACAATAAAGTGGAGGCGAGCGTAGAGGTCTACTATAAATCCATGAAGAACCAGATAGAATACAGGCAGGGATATACCCCCACAGTGCTTACCTCTGACCAGGAGCTGGAGTATGTATTTGGGGATGGAGAGGCCTATGGCGCAGAACTGTTTGTGAATAAAACGAAGGGGAAGTTTACAGGATGGGTAGGATATACCTTATCATGGACATGGAGAACATTCCCCGACCTGAATAACGGTGAGCGCTACCCTGCCAAGTACGACAGGAGACATGACCTGTCGCTCGTGGGGACTTATGAACATTCGCCGAAGTGGACCTTCTCTGCCGTGTTTGTATTTGGTTCGGGGAATGCGATAACACTTCCTACGAACTATTACTTTATAGAACAGCAGGCGACACCGGAGTATAGCAAGCTCAATGAGTACCGGCTGTTCCCATATCACCGGCTAGATATTTCAGCTATCTATAAACCAAAGCCTAAGAAGCCGCGCCGGTGGAAAAGCAGCTGGGCTTTTTCTATCTATAATGTTTACAGCAGGCAGAATCCTTACTTCCTGTATGTGGATTCGAGAGGGAATGTGGGACAAGGTGTTGAGGTGAAGGTGAAGCAGGTTTCGATCTTTCCGGTGCTTCCAAGTATTACTTACAACTTTAGCTTTTAGCTGTTGGCCGTTGGCTCTTAGGGGGCTATGGCAATAGTATGGCTGTATGGTAATAGCTTTGTCTCAGTTCAATTATTAAGTGGTGGTTAATGGCATGTAAAACGGCTGTTAAGCTTCATGTCTTTCTTGCCGGCGCTGGGCAGGCGCTGCATCTTTACATCAGAAATAACAACAACGCGGTTATCGAATGAATTGGTAACCAACAACATTGTCTCCATTCTCTCCTTATATAGAAAAGGGCCCTTTTTAGGGCCTTTTTCGCGTTCGGGTGGAATGCTATTTGTATTTTGTAGCGTATACCCTAAAATAGCTGCATGGAGGTTGATAATAACGATTGGAAAGTGATCAACCAGGCACTGGATAGCTGGCAACAGGAGGGAAAGCTGACGCCGGAACAGGCATCGGAGCTAAGGAAAACTGTGGTTCTGAAGAAAGCGGGGCAACAGATAGCTCAATATTTTTTCCTTATCGCACTCTCGTGTACCCTGCTTTCCTTTGGAGCCATATTCATTGATGAGAAGATCTTAGAGAAGCTAAAGGTTTACTTTTCCCTGAGCAACATTGTCATTGCACTGCTAATGGCCGGAATTGCAGTAGGGTGGTTCTATTATATCAGGCGAAAGAGTAAACAGATAAGGAGTGTGGCTTACGAGATATATGTAGTGCTCGGCGGCCTTGCGTCCATAACCGCCCTCGTGTACATCTGCAAGGATATCGGCTTCGGTCAATCATATACAGGATTTCTTTCACTGGCGATAGTCTTATTAGGAACCCTGAGCGTCTATTTCAACTCACGTGCCTTATGGATAGCGGCCTTGGGCGCGTTTATGGGATGGTATGGAGCAATCTCGCACGTGTACGGTCATGACCATATGTTCCTGGGGATGAACTACCCTGTTAGGTTTGCTTTGTTCGGACTGGTGGTACTGGGCATCTCTTTCCTGCAGCGGAGAATCAAAAGACTTGAGTTTACACAACGCATTACCTTCATCCTAGGAATGATCATATTGTTTACCGGTCTTTGGGGAGTATCTGTATTCGGTAACTACAATGACCTGGAAGCCTGGTATGCAGTAAGGCAGACACACGTAATAGCCTACGGCATTGTGTTTGGGATAGCTTCGATGGTGGCTTTGTACCTGGGTGTAAGATATAAAGATGATATAGCGCGAGACCTGGGTATCGTCTTCCTGCTTATTAACTTTTACAGCAGGTATTTTGAATTTTTCTGGGACACCTTACATAAAGGGCTCTTCTTCCTGCTGCTGGCAGTTTCCTTCTATTTCATAGGGAGGTGGATAGAGAAAAGGAGAAAAGAAGCGCGGGAGCAAGCATAACTACAAGCTTTTGGAATTAGCTTTGCAGCCTCAGCATGCAAAGGTATTTTTTAGAAGTAATGTATGACGGCACTGCCTTCCATGGGTCTCAGCTACAGGGAGAAATACCTACTGTTCAACTTGAGATCAATAAAGCGCTGAGTACATTATTGCGAACTCCCGTTGAATCGTTTGGTGCCAGCAGGACTGATGAAGGAGTACATGCATTGTCTAACTTCTATCATTTCGATGCCGAACAGCCTTTACATCCGCAACTGCACTATAAGCTAAATGCCCTGCTGCCTCACCCGGTTTCAGTGAAAAGGATGTTTAAATGTGTTGGAGAACCTATCAATGCAAGATTTGATGCCCACTCAAGGTCCTACAGGTATAAGATATACAAGCGTAAGAACCCCTTCTACTATCGCAGGGCCTTGTTCTACCCATACTCACTGAACGAAGAAACGCTGCACGAGACGGCTGAGGTACTAAAGAACTACACTGATTTCGAGAGCTTCTCTAAAAGGAATACCCAGAGCAAAACCACCATTTGCACTATTCATGAGTCGTACTGGGAGCGAAGTGATGATCAGCTGCACTATGTGGTAAAAGCCAACAGATTCCTGAGAGGTATGGTGAGAGGGCTGGTAGGCACACAACTGCAGGCAGCGAGGGGAAAAATCAGCACTGAGGAGTTCAGAGCGATCATTGAAGCGAAGGATTGTACAAGGGCTGACTTTAGTGTAGCAGGCTTTGGCCTGTACCTTGAGGATATTATCTATCCTGAAGGCAGACTCGAGGAAATTTACCTAAACAAACCGGCAATAAGATAAGCTGCACCTGCAGCAATTGACCCAATGACGGTAACCCTAATGGCACCCGTCCATGGTTTCTGGCCAGTTAACTTAGCCTTAAAAAAGCCAAATACAAACAGGCAAATAATAGTAATCAAGCAGGACCATTTAAGTCCGTCCGCCGGTGTGGAGGCAAAGAAATAGGGAGCTAGCGGAATCATTCCACCGACAGCATAAGACAAGCCTATATTGAGAGCGCTTTTTCTTGCATGTCTGTGATCTGGCTTATCAAGAGCGAGGCCGAACTTCAGCCTAAAGTCCACCCACTTTTCCTCGTCCTTAGCCATTTCTTCAGCAATGATATCCCGGGTTTGTCGGCTAAGTCCTATTTCCGCAAACACATCCCTTGCCTTCTGCTTTTGCTTGTCATGGAGCTCTTCTTCCTCTGCATGCAGTTTTCTCAACTCGGAATGATAATGGTCTATCTCTGTTTTACCAGTAAGATACCCGCCGAGTCCCATTGCAATGGCGCCCGCCGCAACCCCTATAAGACCAACTGTTATGACTGTGTCCACACTGTCGATGGCACTGCTTAGTCCAGCTACCAACGCAAAGGGAACAGTCAGCCCATCGGACATGCCGATTACAATATCCGTAATCAGATTTGGACTCTCAAGATAATTGTCGTCGTGGTGCTGCATTAAGCGACGTCTTCCAGACTACGACGAATGATATCCACACATTCATCTATCTGTTCACGCGTAATGATAAGAGGTGGAGCAAACCTTATTTTATCTCCGTGTGTGGGTTTAGCAAGCAAGCCGTTGTCCTTTAGCCTAAGACAAAGTTCCCAGGCTGCATCCTTCTGAGGGTGATCTATAACAATAGCGTTCAGCAAGCCCTTGCCTCTTATAGTGGCAATGTGAGGACTATTGAGGTTAGTAAGTTCCTTTCTGAAATGAGCGCCCTGTACGGCAGCGTTCTCCATCATCTGCTCGTCTTTCAGGACCTGGAGCGCCGTAATGGCCACTTTACAAGCGAGTGGATTTCCGCCATAGGTAGATCCATGATCACCCGGCTTGATGGTGAGCATGATTTCGTCATCGCATAAGACTGCAGAGACGGGCAGCACACCACCAGATAGCGCCTTACCAAGGATAAGAATATCAGGACGGACGTTTTCGTGATCGCAGGCCAGCATTTTTCCTGTACGCGCTAAGCCGGTTTGTATTTCATCGGCGAGGAATAGTACGTTGGCTTCCCTGCATATGTCGGCAGCCTTCCTGAGGTAACCATCATCAGGTACCACAACCCCTGCCTCACCCTGGATTGGCTCAACGAGGAATGCGGCGACATTCTTGTCCTGAAGAGCGTTCTGCAGAGCAGGAATACTATTATACTCTATCACCTCGTAGCCCGGCATGAAAGGACCAAAGTTATTTCTTGATGACGGATCGGTACTGAAGGAGATAACGTTCAAAGTTCTGCCGTGGAAGTTCTCTGAGCATACTAAGATCTTAGCTTTATTCTCCTCTACACCTTTCACTTCATAGGCCCACCTTCTCGCAAGCTTCAATGCAGTTTCAACTGCTTCGACGCCTGTATTCATAGGCAATACCTTATCATAACCGAAATAGCTGGTAATGTATTCAGCGTATTCGCCCAGCAGATCACTATGAAATGCACGGGAGGTGAGGGTAAGCTTCTGTGCCTGATCTACAAGCGACTGTATAATGCGTGGGTGACAATGACCCTGGTTCACTGCTGAATACCCCGACAGGAAATCGTAATACCTTTTATGGTCAACGTCCCAGACATATACTCCCTGTCCTCGCTCCAACACAACCGGTAAAGGATGATAATTATGGGCACCAAAACGTTCTTCCTTATCCAGAAAGGCTTGACTCAGAGCGGAAAGCGAGGCAGTGGAAATCATACACAAATTTAAGCATTTAGTTGGATAGTCATTTTCCAGGAACAGAACCGTCAGAATGATTGTGCAGCCGGCAATAGCAGGAGACTATCCGCTAGTATGTAATAGCTTCTTCAATTTACTGATTCTGCTATCTTTGCGGGCATGGCGCTGTCTTCAGAATTCCTTGATTTATTAGTTCACCCTGTCTATAAGACCCCCTTAAGGCTGCAGAGCGACAAGGATGTACTGAAGGATGACGAACATGACGAACAGTTTGCCATAAAGGAGAAGGTGCCAATATTGCTTACAGACTCGATACCCGAGACACTAAGCACAACCGAAAGGCATACGCTGGAAGGCACAGCTTTCCAGTACAAGGAGCATTATCAGAATGACGCTGTCGCCTATGACTATACTGAGGAAGCGGAAGATGAAGTTGAGAAGGAAGAGATCTCGAGGCTGAGGCAAACTATTCTGTCTCAAATCCCCTCGAATGCCGCATGGATACTGGATGTGGGCTGTGGCGGTGCATGGCTTGCGAAAGCGCTGGTGCCAAAGAACAGGCACGTTATATCCATGGACATATCAGACATTAATCCTATTAAAGCATTAAAGAACACACCATCTCCTTATCACAATGCATTAGTGGCTGATGTGTTCGAACTACCCTTAAAGGCCGACAGTGTAGACTGCATTGTAGCATCAGAGATCATTGAACATGTAAGTGATCCGAAGGCATTTCTATCGGCATTATACAAGGCATTAAAGCCGGGGGGAAGGATCATCGTTACTACCCCTTACAATGAAAAGATTCGAACCTCTCTTTGCATTCACTGCAACAAACTCACACCGCAGAATGCACACCTTCATTCTTTCACGGAGCAGTCTATACGCCAATACCTGCCTGGCAATGCGAAGAAGATAACTATGAAAGTGTTTAACAGCAAACTGATGGTCAAGGCGCATGTGCAGAAGTTTCTTAGCTTCTTGCCGCTGCCGGTTTGGGAGCCTATTGATAGTTTGGGGATTGCATTGACAGGGAAGAAGGCGTATAGGTTGATGGTGATCATTGAGAAATAGAATCCCTCCCTGACCATCCTTCTTAGGGGTGGGAGATCAGTCCACGTGTCTATTGCGATTACACCTACTAATGCTTGTGTC
>CAMPJV010000104.1 GCA_946886975.1 uncultured Taibaiella sp.
ATATCCTCATTATCATTAGGGTTGATGGATAGTGCATCTGTTAACTCCTTTGCCGCGCCTGCCATTTCACTAAGCACAAGTACTCCGCGCCTGTCTTTTCTGCTGGCGACAAACTCCTTCGAGACGAGGTTCATTCCGTCGCGCAAGGGTGTTATGAGGGCCAGGTGGCAGCTGGTATACATTGCAACCAGTTCATTGAACTCAAGATTCGCATATTGGTAGATCACGGGCTGCCACTGGATATTACCGATCCTGCTGTTTATGTCACCTATATATTCATCTATCATTTTCTTGCGTTCTGCATATCTGCTGATACTGTCTCTCGATGGAACGACAACAAGTACAAAGACTACATGGCCAAGGTATTCAGGGTTACTGAGCAGGAAATGCTCGTAAGCTTTAAGCCGGCTGAACACTCCTTTAGTGTAGTCCAGCCGGTCAGCCGAGAAGATGATTTTTTTGTTGTGAAACTGCTCCTGGAATTTTGTTCTTGACAGCGCCACCTCTGTATCATCATAAGCGTCATTGAATTTTTGGTAGTCAATACTGATCGGAAACACATCAACTTTCACCAGCCTGCTGTGATATTGTAGCACGTGCATATCGTCTTCCAGCCCAAGGATCATCTGAGCGCATTTCAGGAAGTGCGTAGCATAATCTATTGTATGAAAGCCGATAAGGTCGGCGCTAAGTAGTCCGTGCATAATGCCGTCCTGCCACTTTTTAGGCATAATCCTGAACAGCTCATAGGAAGGGAACGGGATATGAAGGAAAAAGCCGATCGTTACTGATGGCATTTCCTTTCTAATCATACCTGCCAATGGCATGAGGTGATAGTCATGTATCCAAATCGTGTCACCAGGCCGTAAATGAGGAAGGATCGTATCTGTAAAGGTTTGGTTTGCTTCAATGTAGCTGTCATAATAGTTTCCGTCAAACTCCGCGAAGGACGGGAAATAGTGGAACAAGGGCCATATGACGGAGTTCGATTGTCCGCTATAGTAAGCTTCGTAGCATCGTTTGCCGATAAAGACAGGGAGGTATTTGTAGTGCTCATTCGTCATTTGCTGGTCGGCCTTTGTCCAGGTAGCGGGTGTGCATCCCGGTGCCCCCGCCCAGCATACCTCATCGAACTCTGGCTTGTCTCTGTTCGCGTCATCGAACAAATAGCTGCTCAGTGCAGTAACCAGTCCCCCGTTGGATGAACTGACTTCTATTTTTTTATTTGTCTCCTGGACATTGATTGGCAGCCGGTTCGATACTATAAATAATCTTTTCATAAGCGGGGATCTTCTGTTTTTTTGGGTTGGGTTACGTCTGTGTCAGCCTCTCTGAACTTTGCTATGTATTCGTAGATCAGCTTGGTCAGACTGCCCTGAAGGCTATTCGATTGCTCGGGGGCAGTCTTTTTGCAGTTCCTGAGTGCATTGTTCATTTCAATGGTCAGTTCACCCATCATCGTTTCAATCAGGTGATGTAGAACGCGGTTGCGTAATAGGGTGGTGCCGGCCAGGTACATTGACTTCTTTTCAAGGTATGCCTCCATATGTTCATTAAAAATCCGATCGGCGTTTTTTATGAACACAGCGACGTTATCGTCCGTATAGTTCATTAGTTCCGTGTTTAATTTGCGGTATGTAAATAGGCTAAATAGCCGGGGATGTCACTTTAAAAGACCGGATGAGCAGGAGGTCCTCTTAATGCTATCGCCGCGTCGGGTCGGTCGGAAATTTCAGTGTCGAAAAACTGAAAGTCTAGTTTGAAGTTTAATACGGTATGCGGCTCTGGCTGCGGAGAGGACAGGCAACAGGAAATAATCTCACTGTTCTTTATCCTTTTGGTGATCTTAACAGTTGACTCCTTTTGGGACCCATCGTGATGGCTGTAATGATCCTCGGCTGCATTCTTTTGTAAAGGCTTGGTTGCTAAGGCCGTGCTTTTCAGGTCATAATTCTGTATCGAAGCCGCCCGTGTACCAAAGCCGCAAGACAGGTAGACGAGGGCGATGAAACAAATCGCTAAAACTGAACTGATATGGAAATGGTGCCTTCTCAATCCTGCAAAGTTACGGAATGTAGTCTAATCGGTTTTTACAGGCAGTTGATGCGCTGGTGTTAAGGCTTTTGCGAGCCTGATCCCTGCATGCCTTATAATATCTAACGGACTGATATTAGTATCATTAGTGTCTGTTTGCATGTGCTGCATTTTAGTATTTGTGCTTAATGGTTCTTTAATCTGAACATAAATCATCTGTTGACTCTGACCTATTTGTTCCATTACTTTATGCGTTCGTCAATAAGTCCTAAGTTTGACGCTCTATCTAAATTGATGTTTTTTGTCTTTCACCCTAAATTCCTGCGGATGAAAATTGGTTATGTTGTTGTTTTGATGCTCTTATTAACTACTGCCTGTGATCAGCGTGATGGTGAGAAGGATATCCAGACCATTCGTGAGGAGTTACAGGAAAAAGAGATCGCTCTTCAACTTTGGTCTCAGCAGTTGTCGGAGAGAGAGAACGCGCTTATAGAGCGTGAGCGTCAGCTGGATAGCACGGCCAGAATATACGATTCAGTGGGAACCTATAACCCTGAGATTATAGGAAAATGGACAGCGTCCATGACTTGTACGGAAACAAACTGCGAAGGTTCCGCAATCGGCGACATAAAGACCGAGCAATGGACATTCTCATACGAAGGAAATCTGGTAGTTGTTCAGGCCTACGTCGGCAAAAAGCTTGTACGGGTCTATAAGGGTAAGCTGAAAACGAACCGCCTCGAACTGGCGATTGAACGAAAATCCCTGGACGAAGCAGCTATGACTGCGACGCTCACGTTAGCTGCGCCCGGCCGGATGGAGGGGCAGAGAGAGATAGTGCAGCCAGCCGGATGTCGGGTGGTCTATGATTTAAAGCTTCTTAAGTCCACCCCTTAATCCTCTCTATGGTTTTCCTTACAGCAATAGATTTTTCTCTGCCGCTTAAGAACCCTGTGATCGTCTTTTCACTGGTGCTGTTTATCATCCTGTTCGCACCCATTGTCTTTGAAAGACTAAAGGTTCCTCACATCATTGGATTGATACTGGCCGGCGTGATCGTTGGGCCTCATGGACTGAACCTCTTGTTGCGTGACAGTGCTATCGTGCTCTTTGGAACAGTCGGCCTGATCTACATCATGTTTACTGCTGGCTTGGAAATCGACATCGAGGAGTTTAAGCGCAATCGTGTCCAAAGCTTTGTATTTGGACTGTTCACCTTTGCTGTTCCGCTGGCTATGGGTGCGTTTGCTGCTTATTATATCCTCCGCTTTAGCTTGTTTTCTTCAATTCTGCTGGGCAGCATGCTATCCTCCCACACGTTGCTTGCGTATCCTATTGTAAGGAAGTATGGCATCGCCCGCATAAGGTCTGTCACGCTTACTATCGGCGGCACTATAGTTACAGATATTCTGGCGCTGCTGGTGCTTGCTGCCATCTCCGGAATGACCAAGGGTTCTATAGGCACGGCCTTCTGGATAGGTCTTGCTGTAAGCTCGCTGATGTTTGGGGGGATCATCTTTCTCATTTTTCCCCTGATAGCTCGGTGGTTTTTCAAAAAATTCGAAGATCATGTATCTCAGTACATTTTCGTCCTCGCCATGGTTTTTCTCGGATCCTTTCTGGCAGAACTGGCCGGGCTGGAAGCTATTATTGGGGCGTTCTTGTCTGGTCTGGCGCTGAACAGGTTCATACCAAACCACTCTCCGCTCATGAACAGGATAGAGTTTGTGGGTAATGCCTTTTTCATTCCTTTTTTCCTGATCAGCGTGGGTATGCTCGTTGACATCTCTGTTTTGTTCAAAGGATGGAATGCGTTAGAGGTCGCAGGGGTAATGATTGTGCTCGCTATATTGTCAAAGTTCATCGCTGCATGGCTGACACAGAAGACATTCAGGCTGTCTCATAATGAGGGGCGGATGATCTTTGGGCTTAGCAACGCAAGGGTTGGGGCCACTCTTGCTGTTGTGCTTGTAGGTTACAACATTATCATCGCAGAAACTGAAAGTGGAGACCCTATAAGGTTACTCAGTGAGGATGTGCTGAATGGTGCTGTCCTCATGATACTGGTCACCTGCACTATCAGTTCGTTCATTGTGGAAAAGGTTTCTGGAAAAATGTCGCTGGAGGAGGCTGGCCGTGATTCGGTGAACACGGATGAAAACGAGAAAGTGCTGATCTCACTCGCTTACCCTGAGACCGTTACCGAGCTTGTTGACCTTGGAATGATGCTGAAGTCTGATAATAGTGCTGTTCCTGTTTTTGCACTTCATGTTACGGATGATGAAAACGAGATTGATAATGCTTCCGACAGTGGTAGGAAAATGATGGAGAAAGCAGTGACGCATGCAGCAGCCGGAGGAAATACTATTACCCCTCTCTCTCGCTATGATGTGAACGTTGGCAACGGTATTATTTATACTATCAAGGAGCAGAATGTTACGGATGTACTGATCGGCCTGCACCATGATGCGGAAAAGGAAAGCTTCCTGGGCCATAAGGCGGAAGCTATTCTGAGGAGAGTCCTGGAGACGGTATACATCTATAAGCCTTTGCAGCCATTCAATACCCTGAAAAGACTGTTGGTTGCGGTGCCTCCCAAGGCGGAACTGGAGCCTGGCTTCGTCCATTGGGTGGATAAGTTATTTGCGATAGCAAGAAGGTCAGGGCTGCCGCTGTTCTTCTATGCACTACAGAAAACACTGAGCGAGATACGGAATTTGGCTGTGAGCCAGCCTGGGGCTCCTTCAGCATCATATAAGGAGTTTGCTGACTGGCAGGATCTGACCTTGGTGACGAGGGAACTGAAGGATGATGACTTGTTTGTCATTATCTCTTCCCGCCAAGGCTATGATTCTTATAACGCTTCTCTGGCCGAACTTCCAGAGCATCTCAATGCGGGCTTCGCGAAGAACGGTTTTATCATTCTCTATCCATCACAACTGCAGGCCGGCATCAACATGGCGGACGTCCAGCATGTAAATGGTCAGTTGCTGGATACTATTTCAGAAAAAATAGAGGCGATTGGCGAAACAGGAAAAAAGCTCTTCAGGAAGAGAAGAAGCTGATTTGTCGTGCATCTATGACTTCTACGGAGCTTCTTTCCCTGCTTCTGTGTCAGTGAGCCAGTTTTGCTTGTCCTTCAGGCTTTTTTTGAGCTCGGTTATTTCGTCTTCATCTGTGATCAGCTTTCCCGACAGGTTGTTTGCCGTAAAGAGTTGCCGCATGATCTGTTCCATGCCGGCTTTGCTTGAACCCTTCACACGCATAACGGCAACAACTGTATTCTGCCTGTTTACCCATGCCTGGTAAATTTCATCCTGAATAGTGGTAGCTATAAAAAACGGCTGCATTGTTGCAGTTGCAAAGGTGTCTGCTCCGGCCGACTGCACCCGGTAAAATGAGATACGGTCGTCAGCATTGTCTGAACAGCGCACAAACACTATCGTTAGCATGACGGATATGATGATGAACCAAAGTACTCTCATAAAAACGATAGCGTCGTTAGTATTCCTTAATGTGCCCTGAAGGCAAATTCTGTGAAAAGATCCGGCTAATGATCCAAAAAGATACAATTAATTTCCTCAACTCAAAATTGATGCAAAGGAGCTTAATGCCGTCTTAATATGGCTGCTTTTTTGCTAGAAGCTTACCATACGCGAATAGGAGACTAACTCTACGCGGAGCAGCAAGCTGGGAGAGGCTTGCAAAGCATTCCTCCCATGTAACGTCCATCAATCGGGGACCGTATACACTAACTTGATGGTTTCTAAAGGTCAATTGATCAGCTAAGGTGCTAATGGCCGATTGCAGTCCCGCTGCACGCAAGACGGACCTGAATCACGGTGGGTTTCCCCTGGTTCTCAGGTGTTTTCTTAATCTCAGGGACTAATTTTGATATAGCCCCAGCCGAGTTTTTGTTTTGAAATGATTTCATAAATGCCGTCTGGCACTATTTCCACGCCCTCCACAAGTTGGTCAGGACGAATATTATTCCTTTTCATCGTCCCCGCACAAACTTTGAAGCTTGCCCTGTTATTCCTGGATAGTTCCCCAATGTCAGCGGAGAATTTTGACTGATCCTTAAGGACAAACGCTATTGCTCCTCCGTAGATCACGACCTCAAGTTTAGCGTCTTTACGCTCGCCGGAAATGCCCTTCACTTGTCGTATCACAGTCTTTTGTGCATTTGTATCACCGCTTGTAATGTCAAAAACAACGTTGTACTCCGGTGTTTGTGCAAATGTCACAAAGCTAAAGACCAGAAGTGCGGAGAGCAGAATAAGTTTTTTCATGTCAGATATTGTTGAGGTTTCAGAGGTTATTTACTTACTGATAATTTCTTCTCTTTGTAATCTTGCTTAATCTTCAAGATCGGTCCGAAAGGCCCGTACTTGTGTTGTGCCGGTGGTAAGCTGTCTATAAATGGCCCGAACGGATGATCCGGGGGTTTGCTGCTGATGTCAGGCCAGTCTTCCTTAAACGTCCTGTTCGGACGAGGTTGAGAGTTGATAAATGCTGCGACATCCCAGGCATCTCCAATAGAGAGCTCCCTTCCAAGCTTTGCTGAGTCAAAGGGCATGTTTTCTTTAATAAAGCCTGCCATCCTGGATAGCCTGTGCAGCCCCGCTGCTGTGGTATAACTATGATCTCCCCAGAGCGGAGGGTACTGATAGGTAATAGCATCAGCATTAAGCGTTCCGCCGCCGTCTTTTCCGTGACATCGCTGACATTGGCTTCTATACACGAGCGATCCGTTTGCGGGATCCGCTGGCCGTTCAAGATACTCCAGCTCCCTGATTCCGGTGCCGGGAGGACTCGCTCCTTTGGGCACCTCATTCCCAAGCCAAGTCATATAACTTAGCATAGCCTTCATCTCTTTACTGTTGCTGTCAATCGGCTTGCCGTTCAAACTTCTTTCAATGCAGTCGTTCACACGCTTGGTCAGCGTTTCGATGGTGCCGCTTCTGTGCCTGTAGTTGGGGAACGTGGCCGTCGCCCGCCCATAATTATTGCCCCATGGCCTCGTTCCTGCTTCAAGATGGCAGTTTTGGCAGTTCATCCCATTCGTTATTCTGGCCACTTTACCCTTCGGTCCCAGGTAGTATGCAGTATTGGAGACAAGCTCGAGGCCATACCTTATCAGATCTCCGCGCTCATCGTCAGGAATAGTTGACGTATCCGGAGCTTTCCATATTTCCTCTTCCTTTGATATAGTTTCACCCACCGGCTCCGCAACATGTTCCTTACAGCCTGACAAGATAATGAATGCAGTCAGAGCTAATAAATGCCCCTTTAAATACTTTCTAACTCTCACACCGGAAGAATAAACATCCACACTTCTTATCCTGCGAAACAATAGCTGCATCCGTGCTCCTGCGCCCTGCCTATTGCCCACACACCCGATGGCACTACCTGTACTCCTGGCAGAAGGCCCGCCACCCATTCCTTTTTCATTGCAGCAGCGTCCGCTTTCATACCCTCAGCCAGCGCTGAGCTGTAAACGGTCATGGCGGTATCGCAAACGCAGAATAGCACGCCTTTTGACTGCAATTCATTTATCCCGATCTCTACGTTCCCCAGACCTGGCACTTTGAAGTCTCCGGGCTTGGGCATCCAGAACGCATTGCGGACAGCGGCTGATTTGGTTACAGGGTCTTCAACTTTGAAGACATCACCGAAATTGTATTTCTTCCAGAGGTTGTGATCCATCGCATATGGTATCGCGCTATGTCTCAACACAACCACTATTGTCGTGTCTTTTTCAGGAGTCCCCGTTGCCATGTTAGTCATCTGGAAGACTTTCGGCCATGCGAATGGGAATACATCATGTGGCTGAGGCACATCAAACACCATCCTGTGTTTCCCTTTTATATTATTCTTAAACCATGCATCCGCTGCCGACGCATCACTGGTCCCTCTTGTTTCAGGAGCAGCTGCCGCTGCTCCTAACGGAATAGGACCAATGATTGAGGAGATTCCTAAAGCTGCTGCACCCGCAGCAATTCGGCCTAAAAAGCTGCGACGGGAAGCCGCCCCTTCTAAAAGTTGTTCTTTCATAACCGGGATCTTTTTATTGTGAGTAAAGAAATGGCACAGTAAACACTCATCTTTACGTAAACTGACTAATCCAGGCTGATCAAGTATCGTGTATTGCTGCTGAACGGGTCCTTTCAAAAACGACTCCGCGCACTGTTTCCCTTTAGTGTGCAAATTCAAATTCCTATTCCGAAACTTATGTCGTGAAGCGGACAAATCTCTGGAAATATTTTGCAGCCGGAATGATCACCCGCCTGGCTGATCTGTACTTTCACAGAATTGCTTTTTATTAAAA
>CAMPJV010000105.1 GCA_946886975.1 uncultured Taibaiella sp.
GTTCATAGACGCACGCTTACGGGAAAAACTAATGTTCCTATAGGGGAGTTGATAGTGTCGCCGGGCATCTATTTCTACCAAGTTGCTGACTATTCAGCCATTCCTGAGAAACATTACAGAGGTTCCTTTGTAAGGGAATAGTCGCCGCAGTCGGACAGCATAACATTTACCCTTTATACTCTCCCCACACTCCTCTCAGTATATCCGATATCTCCCCCAGCGTACACAGATTCTCCACTGCTTCTATCACCGCAGGCATCAGGTTTTGCGTAGTAGCAGCTTGTTCCTTTATGGTGGCAAGACAGCGCTGCACAGCTTCATTGTCGCGTCTTTCCCTGAGTGATTTTAGTTTCTCCGACTGGTGTACCCTAATGGAATCATCTATGCGGAAGCCCGGCGTCTCTTCTTTTTCCTTCGAGGTAAACTTGTTCACCCCCACTATTATTTTATCTCCTGTCTCTATCGCTTTGTTGTAAGCGTAGGCAGACCTCGCGATCTCGTCCTGGATGAAGCCTTGCTCTATCGCTTTTACGGCGCCACCCATGGCATCTATCTTTTCAATAAGCTTCCATGCGGCTGCTTCGACTTCGTTGGTGAGTGTCTCCACGTAGTAAGAGCCCGCAAGAGGATCCGCAGTCATAGTAGCACCGCTCTCGTGGGCTATGATCTGTTGGGTGCGGAGAGCTACGGTGGCTGCGGCTTCTGTCGGTAAGGACAGCGCCTCGTCAAATCCGTTGGTGTGCAGCGATTGCGTACCTCCCAGCACCGCACTGAGCGCCTGGATGGCTACGCGAACAATATTGTTCGATGGCTGCTGTGCGGTAAGTGTGCTGCCTCCCGTCTGCGTATGAAAGCGGAGCATCTGTGCCTTCGGGTCTGTGGCGCCGAGGGAGCGGGTAATGTGTGCCCACATCCGTCGCGCTGCACGGAATTTGGCTACTTCTTCAAACAGGTTGTTGTGCGCATTGAAGAAGAAGGATAGGCGCGGAGCAAACACGTTTATGTCAAGCCCCTTTGCTATTGCTGCTTCCAGGTATGCCTTGCCATTCGCAAGGGTGAATGCGAGCTCCTGCACTGCTGTAGACCCTGCCTCACGGATGTGATAGCCTGAGATGGAGATGGTATTCCACTTGGGTACTTCCTTACTGCAGTATTCAAAGATATCCGTGATAAGCCTCATGCTCGGTGCAGGAGGGTAGATGTAGGTGCCGCGTGCGGCGTATTCTTTCAGTATGTCGTTCTGTATAGTGCCGGAGATCTTGCGAATGTCTGCGCCTTGTTTCTTAGCAAGCGCTATATAGAGGGATAGCAGGATAAAGGCAGTAGCGTTGATGGTCATGGAGGTGGACACATCCTGCAGGTTAATGTCTTTAAACAGCAGCTCCATGTCCTCAAGTGAGTCAATAGCCACACCCACCTTTCCCACCTCGCCTTCAGCCATTGCATGGTCTGAGTCATAGCCTATCTGCGTAGGAAGATCGAAGGCCACTGAAAGCCCGCTTACTCCGTGACTGAGAAGATAATGATACCGCTTGTTGCTTTCCTCCGCTGTGCTGAAGCCTGCATATTGGCGCATCGTCCAGAGTCGGTCACGATACATAGAGGCATGCACGCCGCGCGTATAGGGGAACTCCCCCGGCTGCTCGTTCATGGTAACAGGCTCTGTATAAACCTTCTGTATTTCTATTCCTGAATCAAGGATGAACTTCTTATCGGTCATGTGTTGTAGTCTTTAGCGTTAAGCCTGGGAGCCGTACGAAAGCACTGTCTTGGCCTCCTCGTTGATGATGTTCAGCGCTATCTCTGTGGGCATTTCTCCCTCAATGGTCAGCACGTAATCCACCATCCGCTGGTGCAGCGCCTTCGCCGGGTCGTCGGGATTCAGCTGCTGGGCAATATTGTTGATCATGTTCATCTCCTGCTCCTTCACCCCTCTCACAGTGTCCCACACCTTTTTCGACACATATATCTGCTGCGAAAGGTTATGCTCGAACTCCGCCTGGATATTGAATACAATTGCGCCCTGCAGCTCCGATACCGTCATGCCTGTCTGGTACACTCGGGGAACCAGCTGCCTTGGATGAATGCGCTCGATGAACATCACCAGCCGCTCATAAGCCTGCAATCGTAGGCGCACGGTCGTGTCCTGGTTATCCCGCAGCATGGCTATATGTTTTTCCTTTACCTCGTTGTTCAGGAACCGCTTTACTATAGACACACTGGCGATCAAAACGACAATGGCGGGTACGATATACTTCAAAAGCTCTAGAATGATGGCAACTCCTTGGTTCATGCCGCAAAATAAGGTGTTTTCAATCTTCTTAAGGCATGGATGATGAAATCCGGCCCCCTGTTGCCCATGCGTCCGCTGCCTTCCTCTTGAGCGCATATCCGCCATTCAAGCACCTTTACAGCGGCACATGAACGGATCTAATACGGAGTATATACGGGGTAAATACGGGCTAAATACGGGCTAAATACGGAGTATGTACGGATCTGCACCAGCTCTACAACGGCTTTGCCATGACTTTGCAGCGGATGTACACAACCATAATTAGGTAGTGGCTCACGGCACGCTCACCACTCACGCTAACTCATGTAGGGAGATGTTCCAGGAAAAATAAATAAGTGCCTTGGAGAAGCAAAGGGAAAAAACCTAAAACTTCGAAGAGGGAAAGGCGCTGGAGGAATGTGCGATATGGCATAGTTTTTTTCCTTCTAAGCAAACGCAACATAAAAACCATTTCTATGCAAAACAGTGAAGCTAAAGCCGAAATTCTGAATGATCTCATTATGATCAACAACGACCGTATAGCCGGTTATGAAAGAGCAATAAACGAGTCAAAGGACCTGGACGTAGATCTGAAGGCCACCTTCGAAGGAATGATAAGAGAAAGCCAGCAGTATAAGCAGGAGCTGGTAGACAAGTACAGAACCGTTGGAGGCGCCGATATCGAAGAGGGCACCACCAACTCTGGTAAGATATACAGGGCGTGGATGGATGTGAAGGCTACTTTCACCGGCAGTGACCGTAAGGCGATCCTTTCCTCCTGCGAATTTGGGGAAGACGCATGGCGTCGTGCCTACGAGGCAGCGCTGAACGCTGAGGGTGAGCTGGATAGCGATACAAGATCTTTAATTACGGAACAGTATAATGCCGAAAAGAAATCTCACGACCTCATAAAGAAGTATCGTGATGCTCATGATTCTGTAGACTAAATAAAGCTGCAGGATAAAACTAAACAGATGAAGAAACCAATAATCGTATTGTGCCTTATGGCAGCAATTTGCAGCAGCCCCGTTGTGTCCTGGAGCCAGGATGCACAGGCTGCTGCAGCTATTTCAGGAAATGAGAAGGAGGGAAAGATTCTCTCTGATGTGATGGCAACTAACTCCTACAGCATGTTGCTGATGAAGATAGCAATGGAGAAAGCGCAGTCCCAGGAACTAAGAGATGCCGCCAACCGCATGATAGCAGACCACCAGCGCATGGATGCCCGCCTCACTGCAACGTCCAATCGGCTGAACCTGGCTATGGATCCTGAGCAAAGGGCGAAGTACACCTCCAAGCTCAGCAAGTGGGATCGGGATAAAGTAAGCACCGGCTGGGATGCGGACATGATTGAAGAGCTCGTCGACGTACACAAGGATGGTATTGATATGCTTACTGACGCGGGCGCCAAGGCGCAGGACGCTGAGCTGAAAGCACTGATAGAACAGTCAGTCCCCATCATGCAGCAACATCTCGACCTTCTCATGCCCTTAAAAAGTAAGGTGAAAGACGGTAAGGCAACAGCCGCCGCTACTCCTTCTGCTGTCACCACGGACGTTGCATCCGATATGGCTTCCGGCAATGAAAAGGACGCTAAGTTCTTCTCTGACCTTCGCGCTGCCAATCTCTTTGAGCTGCGCATGGTCGAGATGGTCTTTAAGAAGAGCGGGAACAGGGACCTGAAAAACGCTGCTCAGCAAATGATTGAAACTCACCAGCAGCTGGACCAGCGTACAAAGGAGTATGGCACCCGGATGAGGTATGCCATTGACCCTGATGAGGGATCGAAAGTGGCCGAAAAGCTCGCCAAGTGGAATGATAAAAAAGGTGGCATGGAATGGGACGCCGACATCATAGAGGAAATGATAGATACCCATGCCGATGGTATTGATATGCTCGAGGACGCTCAGTCTGGAGTGCAGGACGAGGAATTAAAGAAGATGATACAGGCGACCATCCCCACTATGAAGATGCACGTACAGATGCTTCTGCCTCTTAAGGAGAAGATAAAGAAACCCTGGAAAGAAAAATAAACAAAACCTCCTTTACTAAAAACAAAACAACCACCATGACAAACAACCTTAAGTCAGTTCTGTTCACCGCCCTTATTGCCTCAATAGCAGTAGTGGGTTGCGGAGACAGCACAAACGACTCCACTACGGAAACCTCGGACAGCATGTCCGTGAATGGTGACGCTGCGGGAAACGACATGATGAATGATAGAGATGACGACGCTGAGTTCCTGTCTGACGCTGTAGAGGCTAATGCCAAAGAGCTGCGTGCGCTGAGACTTGGAAAGGAGAAGGGCGGCAATGAAGTGAAGAGCGACGCAAATAAGATGCTGGCCGATCATGAGAAACTGGGCGAGGATGTAGCTGCATATATCTCCAACAAGAGCATAACCTTGCAGGATGTGGACACGGCAGATACAGATAACGACCTGAACGATAAAGCTGCGGGAAGAGACTTCGACAAGGCATGGGCAGATAAGATGGTAAATGATCACGAAAAGGTCATCAATATGTTCGAAGACGCACAGGACGACGTCAGGGATCCCGAGCTGAAGACAATGATAACAAACGCGATTCCTAAGCTGAGATCCCACCTGGATATGTCGAAGCAGCTCAAGGAAAAGTTGGACAAAGCGAACTGATAGATAGCAAATGAGATTAAAGAAGGGGTCTGGTAAATAAAGAAAGGGTTTTTGCTATCGTGCAAAGACCCTTTTTGATCTATCCCAATATTCCCTTTTCCCGTAGAGCTTTTTCTACAAACAGAGGGGCTTATATATATCGCTTCAGGTAATGCTAAATGAATTAACCAATTGGCATTTCGTTAAGCGTAGTCCCTCAGCTATTTAAGCCCTTCACAGAAGCTTGGCTTTTAAAGGTAAGAGTCTGGCAGCATATTTTCTTATTAAATAGTACTAAACGGAAATTCTTATGTGGGCACAAGAATATAATAGACCGAACGACAAGGTAACCTTCATGAACACCCTTACCTCATGTGTGAACAAGGTGGTAAAGGATGGTTATACCGATAGCTTCAAGGTGACGAGGCAGGGACTTTATTCCTGTGCTAAGAGCAAGTACTACTTACCGGAAGAAGTGAAGGTTATTAACTTCTATCGTTTTGAAGGTGAGTCCGACCCGGCCGATATGTCGATCATGTATGTGATAGAAACGGCTGATGGTGTAAAAGGTACTTTGATAGACGCCTTCGGACCCTATTCAGATGACAGTGTAACAGCGTTTATGAAGCAGGTAGAAGACATGGAGAAAAAGGTTTCATCTAAGCATAAACCCGGTTAGGATCAGCCCTTATAAACGCAGACTCTATAAACAATCGCCCCTTTCCCCAACAGGAAGGGGCCTTTTTTATGGCAAATACTCCCCGCCTTATTGGAATGGAATTTAAGGTCGCTACTAAACCTTCCATCATGGCAACAGGAAATAAGCAAACCGACATAAGCAAGAGCGGGCAAACAGAAAAGGAGGAGTTTCAAAAGCACCTTGACCAGCCCTACATCCGCGAAAGCTACAAAGGAAGCGGAAAGCTAAAGAGCAAGGTAGCACTGATAACCGGTGGCGACAGCGGCATCGGAAGAGCTGTGACTGTCCATTATGCCAGGGAAGGAGCCGACGTAGCAATTGTCTACCTCGAGAGTGATGATGATGCCCGCGATACACAGAAGCTGGTAGAGGCCGAAGGAAGAAAGTGTCTGCTCTTCAAAGGAGATATAAGTAATGAGTCTTTCTGCGTTGACACCGTGAAAAAAGTACATGAACAGCTCGGCAGGCTCAACATTCTCGTAAATAATGCAGGTACTCATGAGGACGCGCCGGATGTGCAGACCATTTCTCAGCAGCAGCTGTTACGTACTTTCTCAGTTAACATCTTCTCGTTCTTTTACTTCACGCAGGCAGCCCTGGAGTTTATGCAGGAGGGTGATGCCATTATCAATACAGCCTCGGTAACTGCCTACCGCGGCAGCGGCCATCTCCTCGACTACTCATCTACCAAAGGTGCTATCGTCACTTTCACCCGCTCCCTTGCAGAGAACCTGGCAAAGAAGAAGATAAGGGTCAATGGCGTAGCCCCCGGCCCCATCTGGACTCCGCTGGTTGTCTATTCCTTCGATAAGGAGCAGCTCGAAAAGTTTGGGAAAGACACCCCCCTCGGCAGGGCAGGCTATCCTTACGAACTCGGCCCGGCCTATGTGTGGCTTGCGTCCGAAGAAAGCTCCTATATCTCAGGACAGATGATACATGTAAACGGAGGAGATGCTATAAGCGGATAGAGTCTTACAATCTAAGCCTTCGCAGGAAAGTATAGCTTGAACGTCGCGCCAACACCAGGATGGCCATGAGCAAGGATATACCCATTGTGGTTTACCATCACTCTCTGGCATATAGCCAGTCCAATTCCCTTGCCTGAATACTCTGACTCTTTGTTGTGCAGACTCTGGAATATGCGGAACATCTTATTGATGAACTTGTTCTCAAATCCAATACCGTTATCCGCAATAGTGATCCGCTCAAAGTGCTGTCCTTTAGCCTCAGGGTACGCCTGCCGCAGTTCATCATCCGGCACCCGGTCGTAGCGAATGGAGATTACAGGAGGGATGTCCTCTCTCGAGAACTTGATTGAATTGTCAATAAGGGATTTGAATAGAAGCTGCATTTGCCTCGGATGTCCTTGTATAACAGGCAGTGCCTCAACCTGTATGTTCGCCCTTTTCTCTTCTATTCTTTCATCCATATCATTCCGCACGATCTTAACTGTTGTATTCAGGTCCACCTCTTCATTGCTTTCCTCTTTCACCAGGCTTGTCAGGTTCATCAGGTCGCCGATCAGCTCGTGCATTCTTCCTGCTGAGCTGTTTATCCTTTGCAGCGTCATCCTGCTCTCCTCATCAATTCCATCCTTCTTTACATACAGTATTTTGTTGCTGAATATCTGGATCTTCCTTAACGGTTCCTGCAGGTCATGAGACACGGCGTAGGCTATTTGCTCCAGCTCCTCGTGCGATCTTTTAAGGTCAGCCACCTTGTTCTGAAGTTCGTCCTGGAAGAGCATTCTCTTTTTCAGTTCCCTCATCATCAGCAGGAAAAGAATGATGGTAACGATGGCAAATATGGAAAGCAAATACCTCACTGTGTCAAAGGTGATCTGCTGATAGTACATCTTGTTGTCAAACTTCTGGGCAAGGTCATCGTTCTCAAATTTCCTTAGCTGGTCCATGTAGTCTACCGCCTGCTTTCTTATCTCCCGGCCCTCGTAGAAATAGGGCGAGATAATACTCTTGTCCTTCGCAGTATCGAGGTACTTTAAGTTGTCAGTGATATTGTCTCTTCTCTCAACCAGGACAGCTCTGAAAAAGGTGAGTATTTGCTTTTGTACTTTGTTTTGGTGAAGGAGTTTGCTGAGATTCTCTGTTTGCGGCAGAATCTCGCTGTTGATGATAAACATTTCCTCCAGGAACGAGCTGTCCTTGGTGATCATAAAGCCTCTTTCCTTGACATCCACCTCTTTTAACAAATTCTCAATACTGTTTAGCTGACTCAGCACCTGGTTGGTATGATCTACCTGGTCTGAGTAATCAATAAGACTTGAGAATTGGCGTAGTGCGTATAAAGACAGCGCAGCCATAATCGCAAACGAGACGCTGTAACCAACAATGATGAGCCTGAGTCGTTTCTTCATTCGGTTTCAAATATCATGTTTTGTAGAACAAATTCCTCACAGGCAATGCTAAAACCAATACGCCCAAATATTTTGTTAATTAAATTGCTGTTTTGCGTACGCCTAACCGAAACACTTTCAATGAGTTACGCTGGTGGCATAAAAAGTTTGAACATTCTGAAAAATTGGCTTCAAGGTTGATTTAACTAAAGGGTACCACGAAAGACCATATTCTATGATTTCACAGCAACAGACGCAGAAGCAACAGCTCAAGATCTTACCTCAGCAGATACAATTACTGAACCTTTATTTTCTTAACTCTATAGAATTGGAGCAGAGAATAAAGAATGAAATG
>CAMPJV010000106.1 GCA_946886975.1 uncultured Taibaiella sp.
ATTTTGGGCAGGGCACAGCCACCAACTCGGGAGTAGTTGGCTCTGACAACGCAGACTTTGGCTGGCTAAAAAGAAAGTCGGACTTCCATGACATCCCCTGCAAAGACATCACGCTTGCAGGACAGAATTACACGAGCGACAATGTTCTTACTGATGCTGCCGGTGACATTGCAACTACCGGTGCATTTTTACCATTCGGAACGCCCAGTACTCCGGGGCAGGTTATTAAAGGCAAGGTCCCCTGCAACGGCTCTATTATGCGGGTTCCACTGGAGGGAGGAAAGCCCGAAATGGTTGCATGGGGACTTCGTAATCCGTTTGGTGTAGCCGTCTCTCCTGATGGCAAGCTCTATACTGCCGAAAACGGATACGATGACAGAGGGAGCAGACCAGTCTGGGGCGCTGCCGATGTACTCTACGAAATAGAAAACGGAAAGTGGTATGGCTGGCCAGACTTTTCTGCCGGCGACAATATGACTACACCTCCCAAGAAAGAATCTGAGGAGTACAAGCCACCCAGGAAAGGTGACGTTTTACCTGTCATGAAGAATTATCCAAATGATCCCCCGCGACCTATTGCGACCCTGGGTGTCCATTCTTCCTCGAATGGTATGGACTTCTCCAGCAATGATGCTTTTGGCTATGCAGGAGAGGTCTTTATCGCCCAGTTTGGCGATATGTCACCCAAAGTTGGTAAGGTGCTCGCTCCGGTAGGGTTCAAAGTAGTTCGTGTCAATCCAAGGAATGGGGTTATCCATGATTTCGCTGTGAACAA
Source organism: uncultured Taibaiella sp. (assembly GCA_946886975.1). The sequence continues at coordinate 776 of CAMPJV010000106.1, forward strand.
CTCTAAGAAGAACGGCCCGGCTTCATGGGTTGATGGCGGCGGTTTGGAAAGACCACTTAGCGTAAAGTTTTCGCCTGACGGCATGTCTCTTTACATAGTAGACTTTGGGATTATGAAAGTAACTGAAAACGGCCCTGAGCCTCAGACAGGAACAGGGGTGATCTGGAGAGTAAGTAAGCGATAAACCATGAAAAAGCTATTGATCTGTGCGATTTTAGGGTTGGCGGGGTTGAATGTTCTTTCATCTTGCGCCATTCGAAAGAGCGAGCCTATAACTGGTAAGGTAGTTGACACCAAAGACATTCACATGCGTAGTGGAGAAGTGTTGTACATGACGTATTGCGATAAATGTCATCCTTCCGGTGAAGGAGGGCTGGGACCAGCGCTCAACTCTCTTACAGTACCAGCGTTCGTGAAAAGATTTCAAATAAGACATGGATTGGGGGTTATGCCCTACTTTAAGCAGGATCAGCTTGGCAAAGAAGACCTACGGGACATCACAGACTACATGAAAGCTCTAAAGCATCTGTAGCATTATTTCGTATCAAAGTTGATGGCCAGGCCTCCGTAGAAGTTCCTTCCCATCGCCACATTATAGTACCTGCCTCCGAACCCATTAATATCGTTTCCCAGACTATATTTCTGACCCGCCAGATTTTCACCTCCAGCAAAGACATCCAGCGTATACTTCCTCGCGAATGTATGTCGGTATCCCAGCCGGGCTCCTAATAAATGATATGCATCCGCAAATGCGCTGTTCGCATCGTCCAGGGCTATCTCATCACTATAGTAATATGTTACGTTTAGATAGATCCCCGGCCGGCTTTGCAGATCTACCCCAACGGCAAGCGTGTGTGGTGCCACGCTGGGCAGCTTATTTCCGGAAAAGTCGAACTCCTTTTGCTGTATAGGGTCAAACCTCGCAAACTGTTTGTACTTGGAATTGTTATAGGTGTAGCTCGTCCAGACATTACTCCTTATGAGAGCTTCATTGTTGGTATTTATGCCATAGTTTAGGAACGCCTCCAGGCCCATCTGTTCAGCTGCGCCCGCATTAAGATAAAAATCCCGGCTGAAAGCATCCCTGCGTAAGACGATCGTGTTGTTCAATCTAAAGTAGTATCCACTGATATCGTAGCTAAACCTTTCGTTAAATGCCGTACCTCTTCCCCCCACTTCATAGTTCCATCCTTCCTCAGCATTTAAGTCGGTGTTCAGGTTGCCTCCGCTCGGGGATAGCTCCGCGCTCGTAGGAGGAGAGAAGCCTTTTGAAATGGAAGTATATATAGATGCCTGGGGCAATAGTTTATACAGGACAGCAATACGGGGAGCAAGCTGATTGTCAAAATCTCTCTTATACTCCACTGCCGGAGGGTTCGAAAATCGCGTAAAGGAAACCTGGTGACGATTCACGCTCAGCCCGGCCGTAACTATCAACTTCTTTATGTGCCAGCTTAGTTGTGTAAATCCAAAGTACTGTCTTATATGAAGTTCGTCGTCCGTTTGCAGGGAATCTGCTATCCCGCCTTTCGTTCGATAGGTTCTTACTGATGTCAGCCCCTGCTGTATCTCACCTCCTATCAGCCAGTCAAGCCTTGAACTCCCCAGATCAAATTCATACCTAAACATCGTACGACCACCAAAATGGGGCTCTGAGCTTCGACCAAAATTGCTGAACGTAGGGTTCAGTAATTGTGTATAGGCGCCGTACAAAGTGGTTGTGTTCTGAAATCTTGATGAGAACTGATGCCTTAAGCTAAACCCCGCGAGATATGTCTTTTCTCTTATTGAGGCATTTGCAGCTACGGCACCGGGAACAAAAGCATTGCCCGGTCTTGCCATTCGAGGCGCTGAGTCATATTCTCTTTTTGTCAAAGCTCCCGGGGTTAGATACTTCAGGTCACCATATAGGAAATTGGCAGTTAGCTGGTCGCTTTCACTGAGCTTTGCCCTGGTATCCCATGAAATTACATCCCTCCTCAATGCAGAATGTTCCCTATAGCCATCTGATTGCAGGTGCTGGTAGCGGACGATGTGCTGTGCACGGTCGTTTCCAAAGCGTAGTTCACCAAGTATATTGTGCATTCCATAGCTCCCTGCCGTATAAGCAACCTTCGCGCCCCTTATAATCTTTTCCGGCATACTGTTGATCAGCAGTACGCCACCCGTCCCTGCTCCATACAAACTACTTCCCGGCCCTTTGATCACTTCAATAGCCTGAAAATTATAAAAGCCCAACTGGTTTAGATACGTATGTCCCCCCGGATCCGTAAAAGGGAGTCCATTGTAATAGATCTTTACGTTCCTTACGCCAAAAGGCGACCGTAACGAACTCCCCCTTATACTTAGCCTATAGCTTCCGGGTGACCTTTCTTCCATCCGCACCCCGGGCGTGGCATTTATTGCCTGTATAATATTTGGGTTATTGAAGCGGTTTAGTCTCTGATTATCTACATAATTGATCGCAGCAGGAATATTCCGTAAGCCGGTGTTTTGCTCAAAGGCTGATATCTCAACCTCTGGCAATTGATGTTTTGGGGTGTCAGAATCTATAATTTGCTGAGCAAACAGGCTGGTAGAAAGTAACAATAACAGCCCGGTGGTGGCGAGTGTGTTCATGTGCAAAGGAGGAAATTAACGACAGCGTCTTAAGCCGACCACAATAACCTAGCTCCACCCCCAATTAGACACAATTATCATTCCACATAGGCAGGGACTTACTTTGACACATCCGGCGATTTACCGGCTTCTGTCTTCTGTCGAAGTGCTAGCTTTTGCGCCGGAGTTAGTTCCTGCACCCAGGAATTATCATAGTCCTTAAAGGCACCTGAGCCGAGAACTTGCTCTGCCGATATTTTTGCGTCCATGTAATCAGCCAATACTTTAAAGGCTTTGTGTTGCTCGTCCTGGAATATCAGTAACGCGGCATTAGCGCCAGCCTTCACAGCGATCGGAACTCCACCTCCCAGTTCTGCCCAGTGACCGCTAAGCAATAAGTTCTTTATTGGCGTTCTGTAGTGAGCTATTTTGCTTTGCATATTCTCACGTCCCGGTTTAGCGCCCATCATACTACCGTTCTTGTTTCCAGTATATCTGTGGTGTGTTACAGGAGTTGCCACATCATAAAAAAGAATGTGTGAGCGTAGACCCGGGGCTACTAACTCCTCTACTCGCTGCAATAGTATTTCTGCTATGTCGTTCTTTAGCTTTTTGTACTCTTCATTTCTTATATAATTGCCCTGCTCATCCTTCTGTGTAAGCCAGTTATCCTTGAAATTCATGTACGCTGGCATAAAGATGGTAAGTGTGCCCTGCCCCTCTGGTGCTAATGACTTATCTCTTAGTGACGGTGCCAGTATGGCTATCTCACTCTTCCAGGGATCTCCGCCGCTGTGCTCTTCACGTGTAGAATGTTCACTGGAAATATGGATAAACTCCTCCTGAAATCCCAGGTCTTCCGTCGGGCAATCCAGCGCAATGGAGATGGTAACAGAACTGCTGTACAGTTCGGCATTCTCCAGTTTCTTGCTAAACTTGCTGGAGAGTACATCGGCCGGGAGCATTCGTTGATAAAGTGTCTCAACATCGCAAGCGGCAACTACATGCTTTGCCTTTACAGAATAATCGTTGCCACGGTGGTGAAACTGCACTCCCACTGCTTTGTTTCCTTCCAGCAATATCTTCTCAACCGAGCACTTAAAATACAGATGGTTGTCATAGTATTCAATGACATGCTGCAGCCACTCAGGTATCACTTGTCCTCCTCCCTTTGGCGGACTTTGATAGTCTCCATAATAAGCCCAGCCTATAGGCACCAGGCAGCCGATCAGTTCCGTATCGGAGCTAAATACCTTATGAAGCTTCTCCTCCTTAAAGAACTTGTTTAACCCCTTCTTTATCCCCTTCTCTCCAGTATATCCCAGGTAGGGAATGAAGGCTATTCCGAACTTCAGAAGATGTAGCTTATTCTTCATTTTCTCGAAAAAACCCATGCTCTCCTCCGTGCGGAAAAAGTGACTGAAGTTGTCAAACGCATGGCCAATCTTCTTCGCTGCTTTAAAGAATCTCTCTATGCCATCTCTCTCGTGGGGGAACTCGCTGATCCATTGCTCCTTTAGCTCGTCTGGATTGTTGGTTAAAATGTAGTCATGTGACTCACCCATATACCTCCTTATCCTCTTCTGCGGAATTGCCTCCGGGTGATCACTGCCTAAAATATCAAAGACTTTGGCTGCCAATCCGCCGGGCGCACATTGGTTCAACCAGTGGATCGCTGTGTCAAAGCGGAAGTGCTTCCGCCTGAAACCAGCAAGATAGCCGCCCGCATGTGGTTCCTTTTCCAGTACGCAGACCGAAAAGCCGGCTTTACTCAACAAGGCTGCTGTTGTAAGTCCACCCATACCAGCACCAATAACAACTACATCATACTCTGGTCTCAGATCAAGCTTTTGCATAAGGGGTTAACTTCTCTGCTTCAGGGCTACAACCCTCCGCAGGCTTCGGACTGCAAGTTAATTTACCTCAGCCGTTTAATTGGTTAATTTCTTTATGTCTTAGCAGGTATTTGCCCAGAACATCAAATTCAATATTCACAGTATCGCCCTCCATTAAAGATTGGAAATTTGTGTGCTCAAAAGTATATGGAATAATAGCCACACTCAATTCATTCAGGCCAACATCAAATACGGTAAGACTCACACCGTTCAAACAGATAGACCCCTTCTCTATGACCAGCCCGGCAAACGCCTCAGGAAACCGAAAGCCAAAGACCCAGCTTCCATTTCGGGTTTCTCTTGTCACACACTCACCGGTGGCGTCTACATGACCTTGCACCAGGTGACCATCTAATCTGTCCCCAACTCTGAGTGCTCGTTCAATGTTTATAATATCTCCGGTCTTCCATCTGCCCAGGCTTGTCTTTACCAACGTCTCGGCTACTGCCGTTACGCGATATCGGTTACCGTCAATCTCAACAACCGTCAGGCATACACCATTGTGAGCTACCGACTGGTCAACACCAAGTTCATTAGTGAGGTCACTCTCGATCCAGAAGTCTACGTTGGAAACATGGTGTACTACCTCGGATACTACGCCTAGCGTTTCAATAATACCGGTAAACATTGGGCAAAATTATTGCTTTATGGCTGTTCCGCGGTGGAAATTCAGCCCGGTATCACTGCGTACTGCAAACTCTATTGTGAGGCTTGAGCTATCATTCCTGCTCCTGAGTAGAAAACCTGAAATGGTATCCTGAACCCTGCAGAAATATTGCCCGTAGTCAAAGGTGGTATCCGAAATGTGAATCGTACTGTCAGCATTTGCTCTATAGGTCGCCCGCTCCGCAGTAAACTTTAATGAATCCCCCAGTCCACAAAATCCAGACACTGTAAACCGATACTTATCAATAGGAATCAATCGTAGCGTAAAAGTACCGACCGAGCGAGCGGAGTCAAAAACATTGTCACTACTATATATCGAATCAGTGAATGAATAAGTCCCCTTGAAGATATCAGTAGGGTAAAAACAGGTCGTATTATCTGGTTTACCCGGAAAGTTCCAATTGTAGTTCACGGCCTGAGGATCGTTGCAGTAGGTACGCTCCTCTATGCGTGGGTCTCCCTGTCCTTTAGGGTCCTCCCATTTCTCACAGGCAAAAAGCACCAGCACCGGCATGCACAGAAGGGCTATTCCTTTTATTCTCATATACTCTTATAACGTATTACTTCTCATAAAATTACTTAGAATCCTTCGAAACCGGCTCGCTCCAAAGAAAACGCAGCTCCTGACAAGCTGCGTTCAAATATCCTCAGTACGGATTACCCAACTAATTAGGCGAATTTCCGCTTATCGATGACGTATAAGTAGGTTTCCCGTCCAGTTTGTCTACAACCGGCGATGACTCTATTAAACCGTTTACGTTTTGTGTCCACAATGAGTCCCCATTTGCTGGGTTCAGGCAATAAAGGTGCTTGTCATGGCTGCCAAAGTACAGCTTGTCGTCATACACCATTGGCGAAGACTTAATGATCGCACCAGTCTCATATTCCCATTTCAGTAAGCCATCTATAATATGTACCGCATACATCTTGTAGTCATAGCTGCCAAAATAGATTAGCTGATTGTAAGCATAAGGAGAAGAACTAATCCTATCCTTTGTTGGCACTATCCAGCGTTCTATCGCAGTAGCAGTATCGATGCAGTACAGCTTAAAGTCATGGCTTCCGAATATCACGTTTCCTCCATAAGAAATTGGTGAGCTAAATATTGGTCCGCCGGTAGTATAATCCCATCTCAAACTACCATCTGCTATATTAAGGCAATACAACTTCCCGTTCGTACACCCAATGTAAACAAACACATCTGCCACTGTAGGAGATGAGTAAAATGCAGCACCAGTGCCGGCATCAAATTCCCATATCTTCACCCCGTCATTCTTGTTGAGCGAATAGGTCTTCCCGTCATAGCTCCCGAAAATCACCATCTCGTCAGAAATGGTGGGAGATGAATAAATCGTATTACCCGTCACAAATGTCCACTCAACCGAGTCACCAGTCACATCATAGCAATACATGTTATTATCACCACAACCTATATACAGGTAATCACTACCATCCTTTCCTTTTGGCTCAGCGTAAGGAGTCGCTAATATCTGCCCTGGCACCGTGATGTTCCTGATCCACTTACCTGTCTTAGCATCTAGCTTATGTATTTTCCCGTCCTCTGCTGCTATGTAAACAAAGTCACCCATTACAACCGGACTAGCCTGCACATTCGCGCCAGCATGATACTCCCATTTCTTCTTCCCAGTCTCCGGATCCATAGCATACACAAACTGGTTCTGGCTCGTCACAAACACAGTGGGCGTAAACACATCAGGAAATGGCTCATCCTTGCTAAACTCCTTTTTGCAGGAGGTCGCAAATAGGGCAAGGGTAGCAGTAAATGCTATGAGCAAATTCGTCAAACGTAGCTGCATGTTCCGATATTAAATGTTGATATTAATGCAAAATAGGTGTTTTCGGTTTTTATTGCAAGAAGATAAATAAAAATCCGGTCTTAATTAGACCGGATTCAAGCATTTATGGTTGGGTGGCTACCCTATGCAGTTAACTTTTCCTTCTGCCTCTTCAGCTGATTGCTCATCGAATCGAGAGCTTTGTCAAACGACTCCTCAAAAGCCTTGCTGGATTGCTTTACGAAATAGGAATGCTTTGGCACATACACCTTTATCTCTGCAATCTTGTCCTTTATCTGCTGTGAGAGGTTATCCAGCTTCAGATATACCTCCACACCAATAATGTGATCATGAAATGTCCTCAGCTTCTCAATCTTTGTGTTCACATGTTCGAGCAATTTACTGTCTGCGTCGAAGTGCACCGTTTGAATCTGCACGTTCATAATTTTACTTTTTAGGTTAAGAATTATAACTATCCTCTCGGATGATTCAGTTTATGGATCTCCTTAAGCTTTTCTA
>CAMPJV010000107.1 GCA_946886975.1 uncultured Taibaiella sp.
AACCATATAAGGCAGACAGCTCACTGCAATGCTGCATTACCGGCGAGCAGGTGTACGCCACCATGTATAAGAACAGGATACTGCACTGGCACCAGGTATTCAACTACGAGAACGGAGAAGATATAGCCTACCAGATAAAGCTGCTGTGCCGGCAGCAGAACGTGAACGCAGACACCATGGACCTGCAGGCGACCGTAACGTACAGGGGACTGAACCCAGTGCTGAACGCCATGAGCCAGTACTTCCCCAACATCAGGGAGAGTGATGCCAGCGTGGTAGCCAATAACAAACAGTGGGCTCCAGCTATTGGATTGCTGCAACAACTATATGCATGCGCATTGTAGGAGGAGCGTTCAGCGGCAGGAGGTTCAATCCGCCATCCGGCATACCTGCAAGGCCTACTACTGATGTAGCCAAGGAAGGACTATTCAACACGCTGGAAAATCTTATTGATATAGAAGGAATAAAGACCTGCGACCTTTTCGGAGGGACGGGCAGCATTAGTTATGAACTGGCTTCAAGAGGCGCTGAGGACCTGACACTCATTGAGCGCGACCAGACGAGCATCAACTTCATTAAGAAGACGGCGATAACCCTGGGTATCGAAAGCAAGCTGCATATCATAAAGGGCGACGTGTTCAAGTTCATGAAGCAAAGCACCGAGCAGTATGACTTCATCTTTGCAGGGCCGCCGTATGCACTGCAGAACATAGATGACATACCCATGCTGGTATTCGAAAAGCAGATGCTGGCGCCGGATGGGATATTTGTACACGAGCATACACCGAGGAACGACTACCAGAACCATCCGCACTTTCTCAGGATGAAGAACTACGGTACAACAGTATTTACTTTCTTTGTACAACCAAGCAAATAGATGATGCAACGTATCTGCCTGTTTCCCGGAACTTTTGACCCGATAACCAAAGGGCATGTGGATGTGATAGAACGTGCGGTGTCATTGTTCGACAAGCTGGTGATCGGCATAGGCATCAACTCTTCCAAGGAGCCAATGTTTACAGTGGAGCAGCGATGCGGATGGGTAAGAGATATCTTCAGGAAGGACCCGAGAATAGAAGCCGTTGGATACACCGGGCTTACCATAGATTACTGTAAGCAGATCAATGCGCAATACATACTCAGGGGCATTCGCTACGTGAGTGACTTTGAATACGAGAAAGCAATAGCTGATATGAACAGAATGCTGGCGCCGGAAATTGAAACACTGTTCCTAACCTGCTCGCCTGAGTTCTCCACTATATCTTCCACACTGGTGCGGGATGTAATAAGGAATAAGGGAAAGGTGAACCTGTTCGTTCCCGAAGAAGTGAAGTTCTAGTCGTTGTGGAGTCTTCTCTCCATGGCCTTATGGCGGTTAAAGCGCTGCGTCTCCTTCTGCAGTCTTTTGATAACCATATAGCCAACAACTCCATCATCTACCCAGCCGATGATAGGAATCCAATCGAAGTCCAGCGGTGATATGATGTAGAGAAAACCAAGTACGAAAGCCAGGTTGGTAAGGAAGGACATCTTGTACTTTCCGTGGACCACTTCGCGAAGCATGTGCCACAGCGTTCTCCTGTTTTGCAATAAGTGTACGGCCCCCCTCACATTCCTAGCCGACCGTAGCGTTGATATTTTAGCCATTCCCAAAGTATATTTCTATTGTATAGACGATTTCTTTTGCTGATGTAAAACTAGAACAGTTACTGTTGATATATTGTTAAGGTGAACCTATCGGAATGCTAATTCGATGGGCTGAAACCCTTGAAAAGACTACCATTTCAGGCCAGTCTCGGTAAGCACCTCACGTATAGCATCATAGGACTTAAAGACTATAGGACCCAGCTCGCGTTCTGCTATCCACCTGGCTTCCAATATGTTCTCTTCTCTTTGGGGTACAAGCTTCTCCTTGCTTGTGCCGTACATTTTGAACCATGCAGTACACTTCAGGAGGTTCTGCCCGTTCTGCGAATACACATGGTACGTATCGCACACTTTATCAGCAAGTGTTAGCTGCTGAAGACCAGTTTCTTCGCTTACCTCCCTGAGGGCGCAGTAGGATATCTCCTCACCGTCATCACGCTTTCCTTTAGGCAGGTCCCACTTTCCCCTTCTGTATATCATCAGCACCTTGCCATCTTCGTTCAGTACTATACCACCGCCGGCATCTATGGGCTCATACAACGCAAACAGCTCTTCCTGCAGGGCTTCCCTGGAGATATCTTCGATGATGGCACCCAGAGAAGTGAGCTTACCAAGGTGCTCAAAAGCAAGGCGGTAATTGCGTGGGAAAGCCCCTGAAAAGCTAAGGTACCCGTCTGCAACAGGATGCTGCTTTATGTATCCAGAGCGGTCGTTTGTGAGAATAAGCGGCTTATTATTAAAATATACTTTCTGAGTGAAGAACATCCGTTGTGGTTTTGTAAAACTTGCCTAATTGCCGTAGGTTTGACCGGTCATGAGTACGCAAAAACATTTCGCTGAAAAACTATTGCAAATTAAGGCTTTACAGGTCAACATACAAAAGCCGTTCGTATGGGCGTCTGGCTGGAACTCACCGGTTTACTGCGATAATCGTAAAGTGCTTTCCTACCCTTACGTACGCGACTTTGTGAAGAGCGAACTGGCTAATATGGTGCTCGAACACTTTCCTGATGCAGAAGTGATAGCGGGAGTGGCTACTGCAGGTATAGCTCACGGTGTGATGGCTGCTGACCTTTTGAAACTACCGTTCATATATGTTCGGGCAAAGCCGAAAGAACATGGCATGGGCAACCAGATAGAAGGCGTGCTGGAGAAAGGACAAAAGGTGGTGGTGATAGAGGACCTGGTTTCTACAGGCAAAAGCAGTTTGCAGGTAGTGGATGTATTGCGCGACCAGGGAGCGGAAGTAGTAGGCATGTGTGCGTTATTCACATACGGCTTCCCTGTTGCAGACGAAGCATTCAAAACGGCTGGCGTACCGCTGCATACTATCAGTAACTACAATGCCCTGATGGAAGTGGCAGAAGAACTTAACATCGTGCAGGCTGAGGACCAGGAGTCTTTAGGAAAGTGGCGGATGGAACCCAGCCAGTGGAAATCTTCCTTTCCTGTAGAAGAGGAGTCGCTGAAGAACAGTAAGTAGCTGTTGAGATGGCGTGGCTCAAGCTCATAAGGTGGACTAATCTCCTGATCGTTTTCTTTACGCAACTGCTGGTCTGGGCCTGTGTTACCCGTCCGATGCAAGGACAGGAAGACGTATCCTTTCTGCTGAATATTCCCAACTTCCTGCTGCTGTCTCTGTCAACCGTGCTTATTGCCGCCGCGGGATATATCATCAACGATTACTTCGACATAAGGATAGACAACATTAACAGGCCTGAGAAGATGGTGCTGGAGAAGACCATACCCAGGCGACTTGCTATCATCCTGCATTCGGTACTGAATATTGTTGCGCTGCTGTCAGCGGCCATTGTTGCAAGACAAGGCGGCCACTACAGCTGGCTGCTGTTGCAGGTAGCATGCACTATTTTGCTTTGGTTCTATTCTACCCACTTCAAGCGCATGTTCATGATAGGGAATGTAGTGGTTTCGCTGCTTACAGCATTTACCATTATCGCGCTGCTGGTGTACGAGCCTGCCATGCATCATTACCTTACTCAACCAGTGTTCATTGAACTGAACAATGGGAAGATTCTTCCTAATCCTGTCTGGGTACTGCTGGTCTATGCCTATTTTGCGTTCGTACTAACATGGATGAGAGAGATCGTGAAGGATATGGAGGACTTCAAGGGAGACGAGGCTGACGGCTGTGTAACTATGCCTATTCAGTGGGGGCTGAAGAGAGCAGAACAGTTTGCGCAGGCATTGGCTGCGTTGGCTGTAATACCGTTAGCTGTTGTAACTATCAACCTCCTTATAAAGAAGGACTGGGTGCTTGGCATTTATACTTTAATCGCATTGATCCTGCCCATCATCTGGTGGATGGTTTTTCTGCCCAAAGAAGCTACTACCACTCATTATGGCAAGGCTAGCAGATACTTAAAGTTCATCATGATATCAGGAATAGGCTCGCTGATCATTTACTATTTTGAAGCAAATGCATAAGATAATATTAGCGTCACAATCACCCCGCCGCAAGCAGCTAATGGAAGCCGCTGAGCTTAAGTTTGAGATCATCATTGCGGATGTGGATGAAACCAATCCGCCGGGTATGGATGGAGCGCTGGTACCTGAATACCTTGCAAAGAAGAAAGCTGCTGCTATTGAATCGCAGGTACACGATGCCATCATCATAGCTGCAGATACGGTAGTACTCCTGGACGATGAAATACTTGGAAAGCCTGTGGATGCCGAAAATGCAAAGGAAATACTGGGTAAGCTCTCCGGCAGGATCCATAAAGTAGTAACCGGAGTATGTATGCAGAAAGGAGCCAAACAGGTGAGCTTTTCTACTGTGACAGAAGTTCACTTTCGCACACTTACTCCCGAGCAGATAGCCCATTATGTAGAGCGGTACAAGCCTTATGATAAGGCCGGGGCGTATGCAATACAGGAGTGGATAGGAATGATAGGGATAGAGAAGATAAACGGCGACTACTATAATGTTATGGGCTTGCCTATTGGTGAGGTAGTGCTTGCATTGAAACAATTCGACTAATGCTTTGCGCGGATCATGTCTGCCACCTGTGCAGCCACCTCGCTTCCTAATGCCACGCCCATACCCCCCATTCTGAAGGCACCAAACACTCGATCAGAAATAGCTTTCACAACAGGATATTTGTTCGGTCCAAAAGCCATAATACCAGACCAGCGCAGCTCAACAAGGAAGTGCATGTCAGGAATAATGATCTCATGAAGCTTTCTTTCCAGCTCCAGCTGGATCGCTTTATTCAGATCAAACATTGTAGTAGCTTCACCTTCAAAGTCCATGTTCCTTCCCCCGCCTATCAATACACGCCCATCTATTTCACGGAAATAATAGTACCCTTTGTCAAAATGAAATATCCCCTTAAACTTCAGTCCCGCAATTGGCTGGGTGACCAACACCTGCCCACGACCCGGTGTAATATCTTCATCCGGAAGCAACTGTTTTGTAAATGCATTGGTACAGAGGGTAAGCGTCTGACTGTGCAGGACAAGAAGCGAGTCGTGCAGCCCGCCTTTCACCTCTACCCGCACGTACCGGTCAGCTTCATCATAACCGATCACCTCCGCTCCGGTTCGTATCTCTATTCCTGATCGTAAGGCAAGCTCGGTAAGAGCAGAAAGCATTTTACCGGAATGAAGTGCTCCCTCGCAGGTATTCTCAATTAGTGCCCTTGTATAACCCTCGGAGAAGCCAAACTCTTGTATCCTGTAATTAGCAAGGGCAAATGCCGGCTTTCGGGTTATGGGCAGCAGCAGTTGATTCAGGTATGCTAACTTGTCCAAAGCCTCTGCCTCCTTCTCACTTATCAGCTCATAACTCCCGTTCTCTTCATAGCCAATGGTCCTATCCCCCAGCCTGCTCCTTAGCCGCTCCAGTCCTTTCTTCCTCCATTCAAACAAACTAAATACCTCAGCTTCGCTCATCAGTTCCAGGTCATCCAAAAGCTCAGTCACACTGCCCATACAGGCGAAGCCGGCGTTCCTGGAACTTGCCCCGGAAGGCAGAAGCCCACGTTCCAACACAAGTATCCTTGCAGAGGGATAGTGCCCCCGCAGTTCTATGGCAGTGCTTAGGCCTACTATACCTGCGCCTACTACTATATGGTCGTAAGCAGTGAAGCTTTGCTGTTCCCAGTAACTTAACATCCGTTAAAGATAGACTCCCTGAAGGAGTTCCTGAAGCGGCCCTCCTTTGGCAGGTTCTGGTGGCACGGACAGCCTGGTTCAAAATGGCAAAATAGATTGCCTGTTTCCCACCTCCCCTTTCGTATTTTTACGGCGGAATTAATTAATATATGGAATACGCATTCAGGGAGATTGAGCAGAAGTGGAAGAAATACTGGAAGGAAAACAATATTTACAAGGTAGAGAATCCCCATGGCAGCAAAGAAAGTAAGCCTAAGTTCTATATACTTGACATGTTCCCCTACCCCAGCGGAGCAGGTCTTCACGTTGGCCATCCGCTAGGTTATATCGCCTCAGATATTTATGCCCGCTATAAAAGGCTGAAGGGATTTAATGTTTTACATCCTATGGGCTTTGACGCCTTTGGCTTGCCGGCAGAGCAGTATGCAATAGAGACGGGGCAACATCCCGCAGATACTACTGAGGAGAACATCAAACGTTATAAGCAGCAGATGGATAATATTGGCTTCTGCTACGACTGGAGCCGTGAGGTCCGTACATCTGATCCGAAGTACTATAAGTGGACTCAGTGGATATTCCTCGAACTCTTCCATAGCTGGTATGACAGAAAGATCGGTAAGGCTCGCCCGACAAGCGAGCTGATCGAAATATTTGAAAAGGAGGGAAATGGCAATATCCCCTGCCCTCCCGATGATTCGGTTTGCTTTGATGCCAAGACCTGGAAGACCTGGACAGCTAAGGAACAAAGGGACGTGCTGATGCAATACCGCCTTGCTTATCTGGGCTATGCTGATGTGTGGTGGTGTGAGGCCTTAGGTACTGTGCTGGCCAACGACGAAGTTGTTAATGGTGTATCCGAACGCGGTGGCTTCCCGGTAGAGAAGAGAACTATGCGCCAATGGTTCCTTCGCATTACAGAATATGCCGAGAGGCTCCTTGCGGGACTGGAAGAACTGGACTGGAGCGATGCCATGAAGGAAATGCAGCGCAACTGGATAGGAAAAAGTACTGGCGCTGAGATCAGCTTCGAGATACAGGATATGTATGGCAAGCTCATTACTGTATTTACGACACGCCCTGACACCATATTCGGGGTAGACTTCATGGTGCTTGCTCCCGAGCATCAGATGGTAGATGAGATAACTTCGGCTGCGCAAAAAGCGGAAGTAGAGAAGTATAAGCAGTATGTAAAGAGCCGCTCTGAGCGGGAGCGGTTAACCGATGTCAAGCAAATTACCGGATGTTTCACGGGGGCATATGCGCTGCATCCGGTGGCTCACAAGATAGTCCCCATCTGGATATCAGAATATGTCCTTGCCGGGTATGGCACAGGTGCAATCATGGCTGTGCCTAGTGGCGATAGCAGAGACCATGCTTTTGCAAAGCACTTCGATATATCTATTACCAATATATTCGGCAAGCTCTATAATGGTGAAGAGGCTTACACGGAAAAAGAGGGTGTGCTGGACAACAGCGGGTTCCTCAGTGGCATAGAAATTAAGAAAGCCGGCGAGATAGCCGTTAGGGCGATAGAAGATGCCGGCGCAGGCAAGCCTAAGATAAATTATAAGATGAGGGATGCTGGGTTCAGCCGCCAGCGCTACTGGGGTGAGCCCTTCCCAATAATCTATGTCAATGAGGTGCCCTACGCTATTGACGAGAAAGAAGTGAAGTTAGATAACACTTCAGGAAAGCTTCCCGTCGAACTACCAAAGGTCAGCAGCTACTCTCCGTCGCTTAGCGGAGAAGGGCCCCTCGCCAATATAGAGAAATGGGTTAATACTCCTGCAGGCAAAAGAGAGACGAGCACTATGCCCGGCTATGCAGGAAGTAGCTGGTATTTCCTGCGATATACAGACCCGCACAACAATAAGGAAATGGCCTCCCGCTCCGCTACAGACTACTGGCAGGAGGTGGACATATACATTGGCGGAACTGAACATGCGGTGGGCCATTTGCTCTATAGCAGGATGTGGACCAAAGCCCTTTACGATCTCGGGCATATTGCGTTCGATGAGCCCTTTAAGAAACTGATCAACCAGGGCATGATCCAGGGCAGCTCCCGCTTTGTGTATAGAATACATGGCACCAATCAGTTCGTGTCCTACGGCATGAAGGACAAGATGGTAACAGACGAGCTGCATGTAGATGTAAGTCTTGTGAACGGTGTAGAACTCAATACGGAGGCCTTCAGGAAATGGAGACCCGAGTTCGCTGATGCAGAGTTTATACTGGAGGGCGATAAGTACATCTGCGGCACTGCGGTGGAAAAAATGAGCAAGAGCAAGTACAACGTCGTAAACCCAGACGATATCGTTGCTCAGTTCGGCGCCGATACCTTCCGTATGTACGAGATGTTCCTTGGACCTATAGATGTTAGCAAACCCTGGGATACGAAAGGCATAGAGGGTGTTCACCGCTTTCTAAAGAAAATGTGGCGA
>CAMPJV010000108.1 GCA_946886975.1 uncultured Taibaiella sp.
GGAAGATCATCGGCTGTGTTGGAGAGCTCCAGTTCGAGGTAATTCAGTATCGCCTGTTGCAGGAGTATGGCGCCTCTTGTGCGTTCGTGCCATTAAGCTTCTACAAGGCTTGCTGGATAACAGGAGATAAAAAGAAGATCGACGACTTTGTGCGGTTCAAGCAAAGCAACATCATGGAGGATAAAGATGGCAATCTTGTTTACCTCGCGCAGAGCGAATGGTTTCTCAATACAGAGCGCCAGAACAACCCGGACATAGAGTTTCACTTTACAAGTGAGTTTAAGACCGCGTTAGCTCAGTAGAACCCCGTCCTTTGGGGGTGGCTTATGAGAATCGTATGCCCTATATTCACGCCTTCAATCACTTACGATTATGAACAGAAAGTTCATTTTGTCTATCGCATCGGCGGCTGTGCTGTTTGCGTGCAGTCCTGCCGGAGAAAAAGCTCAGCAAAAAGAAGACATCCTTAGGGCGAACATCGACTCAACAGTTAACCCTGCAGATGATTTCTTTCAGTACGCTGAGGGTACATGGCTGAAGAACAATCCCATTCCGGGAGATCAGACCAGTTGGGGAATAGGGCAGCTTGTTCAGGAAGAAATATATGCTCGGCTGAGGAGCATAAATGAGGATGCCTCAAAGAAGAATGCAGATGCTGGTATTGAAAAGAAAATAGGCTCTTTCTGGTTCAGCGGGATGGACTCTCTGGCCATAGAACAGAACGGCATTAACCCGCTGAAAGAGCAGCTAGACCGCATAAATGACATCCGGTCGCCTGCTGATGTTATGAGCGTCGCTTCTTATCTGCATACACTCGGAGTTGGGATTTTCTTCTCAGACTATGTTTCACAGGACGCCAAGAAGAGTGATCAGATGGCGTATAGCCTGTACCAGGGCGGCCTCGGATTGCCTAACAGGGACTATTATTTCAATTCAGACGAACGTACTGCTGGAATAAGGAACGCCTATCCTGCCTATGTTGCGCAAATATTCAGCATACTGGGTCATGATCAGTCAGCAGCGGAACAAAAGGCAAAGAACTTAATAGCGCTGGAAACAAAGCTTGCCAAATCGTCAAGGACACTCGAGGCATTGCGCGATCCCTACGCGAACTACAATAAAATGGCTGTTTCCCGGCTCAGCTCACTATCTCCAAACATAGACTGGCCAAGGCACATACAGGAAATGGGCGCAAAGGGTATTGACAGTGTCATCATCGGGCAGCCGGAGTTCTTTAAGCAACTTGATCTGCTTGTCAATGACGGGGATCTGCAGACGCTAAAAGACTATATGGCCTTTCACCTCATACGTTCGTATGCCCCCTATTTGAACAATGCCGTAGCGGACGCCAATTTCGACTTCTACAGTAAGCTCATCCGCGGTGCCAAGCAGCAGAAGCCGCGCTGGAAGAGGGTCCTGGATGCAGAGGAAGATGCCATGGGTGAGGCGCTTGGGCAGTTGTTCGCCAGGGAATACTTTAATGAGACAGCAAAGAAAAGGTATGAGGACATAGTAGAAAACGTGCGCAATGCATATCGGTCGAGGATTGAAAAACTCGATTGGATGACGGACAGCACCAAACAAAAGGCTTTGCATAAACTGGCAAGTATTAAGAAAAAAGTAGGCTACCCAGATAAATGGAAGGACTTCTCGACTCTTGAAATTGATAAAGGCCCCTATGTGTTGAATATGTTGAGGGCTAACAGCTGGTGGAATAGCTATCAAATGGATAAACTTGGCAAGCCGGTAGACAGGGATGAATGGGAGATGACTCCTCAGACGTATAATGCCTACTATAATCCCTCAAACAACGAGATCGTACTACCGGCTGGCATATTTACCGTTCCTGGCTATCGGGATGAAGAGCTGGATGACGCTTTGGTCTATGGCTATGCGGCGGCTTCTACTGTTGGTCATGAAATAACCCATGGGTTTGACGATGAAGGGCGGCAATTTGATGAAAACGGAAACCTCAGGAACTGGTGGACAAAAAAGGATGAGGAGGAGTTTAATAAGAGAGCTCAGGTGCTGGTCGATCAGTTCAATAATATCGTAGTTGTTGATACCGCGCACATCAAAGGGAAACAAACACTTGGGGAAAACCTTGCAGACTTGGGGGGTATCCTCATAGGACTAGACGCTTTTAAGCAAACAGAATCTTACAAATCAGGGAAGGAGATCAGCGGATTAACGGCCTTGCAGCGATATTTCCTCGGGTATGCGCTTGGCTGGATGTATAATATCCGAAATGAGCAGCTCGCCAGTATGGTGCTCACAGATGTACACGCTCCTGCAAAATATCGGGTCAATGGCCCAATGCCAAATGTCCCGGAATTCTACGAGGCATTTAATGTAAAACCCGGGGACAAAATGTTTCTTGCAGACAGCCTGAGGGTAAGGCTCTGGTAGCTCTTTGCTGTAAATAAGTAAAAAAATATAAATCTATGAACTTTCCCAACAGAATGTTATTTTTACCCGTCTATCTGTTGGATAGAAAGTGCCCAAAAAGAAATTAAATTAAGTTCATGAGGAATCTTACACTTATACTTACCATACTATTTTCCTGTTGTTTAGTTGACTCCGTGTTTGCACAGACTGTTGTGAACAAATATGGAGCTGTCCTCTCATTCAGGCCTTGTGGAAACAGGATTGAGCTGGACGATGCCACGGATTTTAATGTAGGAGATACTGTCCTTGTCATACAGATGAAGGGTGCTGGTATAGATTCATCGAACAGCGCAGCGTTCGGTGATATTATTGCTTTGAACGGAGCCGGGAATTATGAGTTCAATACCATTAAAGCCAAGACGCTCAATGAGATCACTCTTACTTTCCAGTTACAGAGGTCATACGATTTCGTCAAGGGAAAGGTGCAAGTAGTACGGGTACCTTATTTCCAGAATTATACGATTAGTGTGCCTCATACTTGCCTGCCATGGAACGGAACCAAGGGAGGTGTATTTGCTATTAACGTTGCAAATACCCTTACGGTTAACGACGTAATTGATGTTTCAGGGAAAGGGTTTGCAGGCGGAGCCATAACAGGTGGTAACATATTCACGTGTGATTACCTTGACTTCTATTATCCTGTCGGTGCCGACTTCGGAGGAAATAAAGGTGAAGGTATCGCAGATGTTGGTCCGTTGATCCGTACTGCCAGAGGAAAACTGGCCAATGGTGGCGGCGGCGGAAATAATACAAACGCCGGTGGTGCAGGTGGCGGAAACGCCGGATTTGGCGGACAAGGTGGTCGTCAGTGGGAACTTTGCGATGTCTTTCTCAATACAGGAGGTATTGGTGGTCTTGCATTGCCATACACACCAACCGAAAATAGATTGTTTATGGGCGGCGGCGGTGGCGCAGGTCATGAGAACAACAACGATACAGACCCGGGAGGAAATGGCGGAGGTATCGTTATTATCAATGCCGGCACCTATGATGGACTTGATACAATTAAGGCGAATGGCTTGAGCTGTATAGACGTAAACAGCCAGCTGCCCGGCACCGGTGACGGACAAAGCGGGGGAGGCGCCGGTGGCGTTATCTTCCTGAAAGTAAATTCGTTTACCAATTTCCCGATTTTGCAGGCAACTGGCGGGAACGGAGGTAATATTTATACTCCTGAGCTGTTTGGACCTGGTGGTGGAGGAAGTGGTGGTGCGGTCCTGTTTAATGCCAGTCCCGTTCCTCTTGCTAATATTGACCTTGCTGGTGGCATAAATGGCACGAATACACCAACCAACAATACGCATTTTGCCCAACCTGGTGAGCCTGGTCTGGTTGTAAATAATTTCCCATTCCTTTTACCTATTGATACCTTTAAAGGATACTCCTATTCGATTACTGATTCTTTTCTTGACTGTAACACCATTCGCTTTACTGCATCCCGGAACGGTGGCCAGGAAGCTTCTCAATTTATCTGGTATTTCGGAGATGACTCAACAGGCGTTGGAAACCCGGTGGTTCATCGGTATGATACATTCGGCACTTATACCGTAATGCTCATTATCCCGGATACTCTGTGCCCGGACACTGTGTTGTATTCTGTTTTTGTAGATATTGTTACAGCAAGGTTTACAGTAAATGATGATACTGTCTGCCAGGGTGGAAGTTTGTCATTCACTAATACATCATCGCCTAATGTCCTTATGAGCGCTTGGAACTTTGATGATGGTACCGTAGATAGCTCTGCCAGTCCTACGCATGCGTTTCCAAACGCCGGGGTCTACAATGTGAGGCTTATAGTTAGCAACAACGCTTTATGCTTTGATACGACATATAAGACCATTATCGTCGATTCTATTTCCGGCCTGGAGATTACGACGCCGCGAAGCGTTCTCTGTGAAGGAGAGGGAATAGAGTTCGAAGCATTGTATATCAAAGAGACCAGCCGAACGCTCCTGTGGGATTTCGGAGATGGATTTAGTAGTTCTGCTAATCCGATAGTGCACGCTTTTGACACTTCTGGTACTTATCCGGTAAAAGTCACCGCAACTTTCAGAAGGTGCCCTGATGTTTCTACCTCGCAAGACATTACCATCAGTCCCTATCCTACGCTTAATCTTGGACAGGATACCTCAATTTGTCCTAACGCAGAAGCTGTGACCCTTTCCGACAAGACCAACAATAGTAATCCTGACGCACGCTGGACCTGGAACAATGGTGAGACGACAAGCAGCATTTTGGTGAGACATCCGGGCATTTATACTGCTTATGTAGATGTAAACGGATGTGTGACAAACGACAGTGTTGAAGTATTCAAGGATTGTTACATTGACGTACCGAATGCATTTACCCCCAACAACGACGGTTCTAATGATTACTTCCTTCCAAGACAGCTAATGTCTAAGGGTGTACGAGGATTTAAGATGACAATCTTCAATCGCTGGGGGCAGATTGTTTTCGAGACAAATAATATTAATGGCAGAGGATGGGATGGAAAGTTTAATGACAAGGAACAGCCAACAGGTGTTTACATTTA
This sequence comes from uncultured Taibaiella sp., assembly GCA_946886975.1. Next base: position 4,982 of record CAMPJV010000108.1, read on the forward strand.
TTCAATAGATGTAACACTTCAAAACGGTGGTATCGAAAAATATACCGGCAACCTGACGCTTCTTCGATGATAAGGATATTATGAAAAGAGAAGGGGAGCCATGTATGCTCCCCTTTTTTGCTGCCTGAGATGTCTTATTTGTTCTCGATGTGCAGTTATTTTCCACATTTAATAGTATAGGAGGACAAAAGTCCTGACAGGTTGCTAAATTTGACCATCTAAGAGTCTTTGAACTAAGATTATGCAGTTTACATATTACGGGCACTCCTGCTTTGCTGTAGAAATTTCAGGAAAGAGGTTGTTGTTTGATCCATTTGTTTCCGGTAATGAACTTGCCGGGCACGTTGATGTGAATAGCATTGCAGCAGATTATATCCTGGTGTCTCATGGGCATGGTGACCACATCGGAGATCTTATAAGCATCGCAAAGCGGACTGGAGCTCTTATCATTGCAGCCTATGAAGTGACAGAATGGGCTAATGCAAAAGGATTGACCGATACTCACCCAATGAATTTCGGGGGTAAGAAGAGTTTTGAGTGGGGCACGGTCAAATTTGTGCCTGCCTTGCATAGCAGCGTGCTGCCGGACGGTACATATGGAGGAAATCCTGGTGGATTCGTTATTTCCTCAGAACAGGGCAATTTCTATTATAGTGGCGACACAAGCCTTATGATGGATATGCAGCTAATACCGCGTTATGCGAAATTGGATTTTGCCGTCTTGCCTATAGGAGATAACTTCACGATGGGAGTGGAGGATGCAATTGTTGCTGCAGAATTTATTCAGTGCAGGAAAATAATAGGTGTCCACTTTGACACCTTCGGATTCATTAAAATAGACCATGGTTCAGCCAGGGAACAATTTGAAAAGGTAGGTTCTGACTTAATCCTTCCTGAGATCGGCGCAACAATTAATATTTGATTGTCTGTCGGCTGAGCCCCGGAACAAATAACTAAAAGGAGAGTAAAATACTATAATGGCAAAAGTAATAGCAATAGCCAATCAGAAGGGTGGAGTAGGGAAGACTACAACTGCGATAAATCTGGCTGCAAGTCTTGCAGTTCTTGAATATAAAACACTTCTTGTTGATGGTGATCCGCAGGCAAATAGCACTACCGGAAACGGCTTCGATCTCAAGAATATACAGGTAAGCTTATATGATTGCATGGTCAATGACACCCTCGCATCACAAGTGATTCTTGAAACAGAAACACCCAACCTCTACCTTTTGCCTTCACACCTTGATCTCGTAGGTGCCGAAATAGAGCTTATCAATCATCCCAACAGAGAGCACATCATGCGCAACGCTCTCGAAGAGCAGAGGAGGGATTTTGACTTTATTATTATTGATTGCTCACCGTCCCTTGGACTTATCACGGTGAATGCGCTTACTGCCGCAGATAGTGTAGTAATTCCGGTTCAGTGCGAATATTTCGCCCTGGAAGGTCTCGGTAAGTTGCTGAACACGATTAAGATCGTGCAGACACGGATTAATACACACCTCCAGATAGAAGGAATTTTGATGACCATGTATGATGGTCGTCTGCGCTTAAGCAACCAGGTGGTAGAGGAGATCAAGAATCACTTCCATGAGCTGGTATTCAATACCATAGTCCATCGTAATACCAGGTTGGGAGAAGCTCCAAGCTTTGGGAAGCCCGCCTTGATGTATGATGCTGATAGTACCGGTGCCGTGAACTATCTGAACCTGGCCAAGGAAATACTCCAAAAGAACAATCTCACAAAAATTAAGAACGAAGACAAAATATTCGAAACGGACGAGCATGGCGCAGAACAGTAACAAGAAGCAGGCGCTTGGCAAAGGCATACGTGCATTGTTAAGTTCCATTGATGAAGAGCTCAGTACTACCGCTGAGGGTGTGCCTGCCGTATCTGGTCAGACTTCAGGAACTATCGCACGTATCCCGCTGGATCAATTGGAAGTAAATCCTAAGCAACCGAGACGGGATTTTGACGAAAAAGCACTAAAGGAATTAGCCGAGAGCATAAAGCTACACGACATAATACAGCCAATTACAGTTGTCAGGATTAATCCTTCCAGGTACCAGTTAATATCAGGCGAACGCCGGTGGCGAGCCTCTCAAATTGCCGGGCTGAAGGACATCCCCGCCTATGTCCGAACCGCGGATGATCAACAGCTCCTTGAGATGGCGCTGATGGAAAATCTTCAGCGAGAGGACCTGAATGCCATCGAAATCGGCCTGAGCTATAAGCGCCTCATGGATGAGTGCGATATGACACAAGAGCAGGTTGCTGAGCGCATGAAGAAGGACCGGAGTACGGTTACCAACTATATCCGTATCCTTAAACTCCCTCCTGATATTCAGAAGGCTGTAAGGGATGGGGAAATCAGTATGGGCCATGCCAGGGCTATTATAGGACTTGATAAGATCGATCAGCAGCTTTATGTCTTCAGGGAGGTTAAAGAAAAGGGCCTGTCCGTCCGGCAGGTAGAAGTTTTAGTAAAAGACTTGCTCTCCTCCGAGAAGACAGATGGTTCGGGCGCTGCGTCGTCAAGAGGCGGACAGTTGCCTCCGGCTTACAAGCGTATCGAAGATAACATGGCCTCCTATTTTTCCACCAAGGTCAAACTTGACAGAAAGAAGAACGGAAAGGGTTCAATCGTAATTGAATTCTATAATGACAGCGACCTTGAGAGGATAATGGAGAAAATGAGCTTATAGCTTCTCTAGGTTAATTTCAAAGGAGCGACAGCCTTCCGGTTTGTCATGCCAGGTAAGGCTAAAACGTTCACAAAACGCTTAAGGGTCATTTACTACCTTTCCACCCCATGTTACCCCCCCAATGGCAGCAACTATCGAAGGAGCACCAGAAAGCCTATAAAAGGCTTCTGGAAAAGAGCAACCTGCCATCTGGCAGGAAAGCCAGAAACCGTTTGCTGGAAGTCCTTCCTGATGTCCATGACGAGGCTTTCCAAAAAGTTGACTGCTTGAAATGTGCAAATTGTTGTAA
>CAMPJV010000109.1 GCA_946886975.1 uncultured Taibaiella sp.
GACAAGCAGCGGACAATACTGGGCAATGACTTTCCCTGTGACAGGTTTTTCTGGCTTCTTTATACACTCAGGAAATAGTCCACTCGCCATTGATCTGGGTGCAATCAGCGCTATTAACTCAGGTAATCGGAACCGGATTGACTGGCATACTATTTCAGAAAGTGCAGGGGACAAGTTTGAACTGGAAAGAAGTGCTGAAGGGACGAACTTTACGAAGCTAGCAATGATCCATGCAAAAGGTGAGGCAGCGTCTTACAGCTACTGGGATAATGATCCAATTGTCGGCATCAACTACTACCGTTTGAAGATTATAAATGCTCCAGGAAACTTCTCTTATTCAAGAACAGTTTCTGCTACGCTGAAAGGCAATGGCGTCTTCAGTGTTGAAGCATACCCTAATCCAATGCGTGAGCAGTTTATTGTTGAAGTCGAAGGACAGCCTGCCACAAATGCCTATGTTACTGTGTCCAATCTTGAAGGCAAGGTGCTGAAGCATGTTAGTATGAGCGGGAACAGAGCAGAGGTCAACATGAGCGGATTTGCATCTGGCATTTACCTTATCAAGTACCATGATGACGAGCACAGCGAGACGATCAAAATGACAAAGCTGTAACAGGAAGTTGTAATCTAATCAAGAGCTGCCTCCTTAGCACGGACGCAGCTCTTTTATTGCTGGGAGCTTTTGTTTGACCCTATTGAGGACACTTTCGAGTATAAAATATTTATTTCGTCAGTTTGTGAGATAGCCGATAGGAGCTAACTTGCTTTCGTGTTTATGAGAAGATTTCTACTGCTATTCAGTCTGTTATTCAATTCAATTATTTCTTATTCACAGTCTTGGACAGACTTCCGGTTTGAATCAGGTGACCTCCTATTCCAGGATATGGATTGCGGGGAACTGTGCGATGCTATTAAAACAGTTACTCCAACTTCGCACGAGCGTCACCCTTCGCATGTTGGATTAGCCTATGTTGTCAAAGACTCTGTGTGGGTGATTGAAGCATGGGGCGATAACGTTCATCTTATTCCGATACGGCAGTTTCTATTCAGGGGTGAAGGCGAGCAAGGAACACCAAAGGTAATGGTGGGACGAGTGCCAGCAGAGTATCAGAATCTTGCCGGGCGAGCAGTCGGGTTTGCACTTGAGCAGAGAGGCAGGCCATATGACAAGGTGTTTGAGTATGACAATGGTAAATACTATGCAGCGGAACTAATCTTTGATGCTTATAAGGCAGCTAATAGAGGTAAAGCCCTTTTTGATACACATGAAATGAGCTTCAGTGATCCGAAGAACTGGAAGATTCACCCCTTCTGGAGAGCCTACTTCGAAGAGCTAAAGGTGAAGGTGCCAGAAGGCAAGACCGGCTTCAATGCGGCGACGCTGGCCAATGATGACAATGTGGAGATAGTGACATACTTCTATTAAATTCGGCAGTGCCATATAGCGTGATAGGAAAAAGTTAACTGTGACTTAGTTGGGAATTGCATTAGTTTGCTCATCAACAAAACAGAAAAGCCATGTCTTTAAATCACTCCCTGATTGCGGAAATGAAACATGAAGCGGCCAACACCCGCAAGATGCTTGCCTGTGTGCCCGCCGCACACTTTGACTGGAAACCACATCCTAAGTCTATGACCCTTGGCAGGTTAGCCAACCATGTTGCTGAACTTTCTGGGTGGCCGGAGTACACAATTGAAGCTGATGGTTTGAACTTTGCAACCATGGAATACAGACCAGCCCCGCCAACAAACACACAAGATCTATTAGACCTGCATGACAAAGGCGTAGTGAAATCACTCGAATCACTGGGTAAGGTGACAGATGAACAACTCGGAAAGCTCTGGAAGCTTAGCAGCGGTGAAAGAATAATACTTGAACAGCCCAAAGCAGTAGTGTTAAGAGGCTTGTGCTTCAACCACCTGTACCACCACCGCGGTCAGCTAAGTGTATTCCTGCGTTTGCTGAATATAGCTATTCCGGGCATGTATGGACCGTCGGCAGACGAAATGGAATCCATGGCAGCGAAGGCAAACTAGATCATATCTGATATTTAATACTCATGCCGTTTCCGTTTAGGAGACGGCATTTCTGTTACAGTCCGTTCCTGATTCAGACCTTCAGGGCATGCTGGCACAAAGTTGTTAAACCTTCATGTGCGACGCAAAAAATATAACGAATTGATGAAATTCCTAAAGATCCTGGTTATCGTAATATCCGCATTATTAGCCAATTATTCGTTAGGATGGACATATGAAGGGGCAAAGGAGAAGAGAACGGTAGGGAAGGATAGTGTGGTGGTTGCTGCAAGTCATAAATACAGTCATCTCACTCCTATTAAATGGTTCTTCCTCGGAAAGAACTACCGGAAAGAATGGTCTATCCCTGTAGCCATGCCTATTTTCCACTTGCAGACGACAAAAGGCGGGTTTACTATTGAAAAGATGGGCGGCGGCCAGCAAACAAAGACCCTACACCTGGTGAACAAAAACGGCTCTGAATGGGTACTCCGCTCAGTGGATAAAGAAGTGAGCGACGAAGCCTTTCCTCCCATGTTCAAGCAAAGGTTTGTAAAGAACATTGTTCAGGACCAGATATCCGCAGCCTATCCATACGCCCAGTTAACGATCCACGACCTTTCAGTGGCAGTGGGAATACCATCTACTACATCGGAGCTATACTATATTCCGGACGATCCCGCATTGGGTCAGTTCCGGCCGGTGTTTGCCCACCGAGTATGTTTTTTAAGCCCGAAGGCCATAGACCCCGGGGGTATTCCCCTAAATGACACTACGGCTAAAATAGTGCTTATAGATACTGATCGCCTGAAGCAAAGACAGGATATTGACAGCAGGAACAGAGTATTGCAGGAAAGAGTTCTACGTGTGCGACTACTCTACATCCTCATTGCAGACTGGGACCGACATAAGGGCCAGTGGGAGTGGGGGAAAATGGACTCGATCGGGTTATACTACTTCTTTCCTGTTCCAGAGGATAGAGACCAGGCGTACTTCCTTTCACAGGGAGCTTTACCTGCTGTCGTCAGGTTGTTTGGCATGCCTCACCTGGTAGGGTTTAAGTCTAAACCTAAAAGACTTGAAAAGCTCAACCATAAAGCACACTCCTTTGACAGGTATTACATGAACGAACTAAACAGAAGTGACTGGGAGCGGATAGTAAAGGAATTCCAGGTACAAATGACGGACGAAGTGATACAGACTGCCATAAAAAGACTTCCTCCTGAAGCTTATGCCCTTACTGGTGCAGAAATTGAAGGCAAGCTGAAAAGCAGGAGAGATGGTCTGCTTGAGCATGCTATGAAGTACTATGAATTCCTGAATGAAGAGGTCAGCATCTTCGGCTCAGCCTCTCCGGAAGTTTTTACCGTGCGTAATTATCCCGACAGTGCAGTGGTTACAGTATCAAAACCAAACGACAAAAAGCTATTGTACTCAAGAACCCTTTATCCGGATACGAAAGTGCTGAGCCTTGTAAATGTTGGAACGAGCGATCGGGTAGATACTTCCGGCTCTCCCATGATGAAGATCCAGTTCCTGGAGGTAAAGCCGGAGGATGATAAAAAGTAACAGTTATTTATCCTCGTTCGCCAGTTGAGGTTTAGGCTGAATCTTTGCCCACGCAATCGTCAGGATTGTAGAAACGATAATTGAGATGAACACATTATAGAGGTTGAAGGAAGTCAAATCGCCCCAGCCAATTGCAACACCCGCTAAGCCTACTATTCCACCGATCAGCCCTATTATTAATACCGCTTTCACTCCGCCAATACCTGCTCTTATCTGTAAAGAACGTGCTATCCATGCGCCCATCAACCCGAAAATAATACATGCTGTAATGCCCATTGCTTTGTCTTTTTAGCTGCTTCTCAAAAACTGAAGGGCTGCCAACGGCAGCCCTTCTATAGATTGTCCGTATTTGATCTGTAAGGTCTTTTCTCGTCTAAATATCTATTTCCATCCTGCCGATCATCCTGTCAATCTTACACTTATGTAAAGATGAAAAACCGTGCCAGCAGGTCCTGATCTCTAGCTTATTTTGCTCCACTGCGACTGGTGGGCTTCTTTCATAAGGACATACCTTATTCCCTGGTGCTGGGGGGCGGTAAGTGTGGGATCTATTTCCACTATGTGCTGGGCGGCGGTCCTGGTTTGTTCCAGTATTGCCCCATCAAGTATTATGTCAGCCAGCCTGAACTTTAAGACACCACTTTGCTTAGTGCCATACAGATCGCCCGGTCCCCGCATGGCAAGATCTTGCTCGGCAATGATAAAGCCGTTGGCGGTGGATACCATGATATCCATACGCTGTTTGCTTTCCTTTGACAGCTTGTTGCCTGTTATCAAAATGCAATAGGACTGCTCACTACCTCTGCCCACTCTTCCTCTTAACTGGTGTAGCTGAGATAGTCCAAAGCGCTCCGCACTCTCTATAGCCATCACTGACGCGTTAGGCACATTCACGCCCACCTCTATAACGGTTGTCGCCACGAGCACCTGTGCTTCCCCCTCGGCAAAGCGCTTCATGTTCCTTTCCCTTTCCTCCCGTGGCTGCCGGCCATGCACCATGGCTATGCGATATTTGTGATCCGGAAAGAATATTTTTACCTGCTCATATCCCGCAAGCAGACTCTCATAGTCCATCTTTTCGGACTCCTCTATCAATGGGTAAACTATATATGCCTGCCGTCCCTTATCTATCTCCGACCGCATAAACTCCATTACCTTCACCCGCAGCATCTCATTCCTGTGGACGGTCTTAATTTCCTGCCTGCCCGGAGGTAATTCATCTATCACCGAAACATCCAGGTCTCCGTAGAGGGTCATTGCAAGCGTTCGCGGTATGGGCGTAGCAGTCATCACCAGCACATGCGGCGCACGATCGTTCTTTGCCCATAGCCTGGCTCGCTGACCGACACCAAACCTATGCTGCTCATCAATTACCGCCAGCCCGAGATTCTTAAACTGCACGCTCTCTTCAATGAGTGCATGAGTCCCGATTGCGATGGGTATTGTGCCGTCTGCCAGTCCCTTCAGTATTTCCTTACGCTCTTTGCCCTTTATACTTCCGGTGAGTAGTGCCACTGGGATCTGCATGGGCTCCAGCAGGTCCCTCACACCCTGGTAGTGCTGTTGCGCCAGTATTTCAGTAGGCGCCATCATGCACGCCTGGAATCCATTATCCAGCGCCAGCAGCATTGTCATCACGGCCACTATGGTCTTCCCGCTTCCGACATCACCTTGCACCAGCCTGTTCATTTGCTTGCCGCTGGCAGTGTCCACCCTGATCTCCTTGAGCACCCGCTTCTGGGCATTCGTTAGCTGAAAAGGAAGATGATCGTGAAAGAAGTTATTAAACTTCGCTCCCACCTGCTCAAACTTATAGCCGGGTTGTATCGTATGCTGCAACCTGATCTGTGCGATCTTCAGCTGAGAGGCAAACAACTCTTCCCACTTCAGCCTGAATCTGGCTGCCGCCTCATGTTCATCACTGTCTGGAAAGTGAATCCATCTTAGAGCGTGATAACGGCCGCAGAGCTGATATTGAGCAATGATATTAGACGGCAGTATTTCCGGCAGCTCCCGCTGACCAATTTTCTCAAAAAGACTCTGCGTTAGCTTGGCAAAAGACCTGTTGGTGATGCCCCTGGCCCTCAGTTTCTCAGTGGTAGGATACACGGGCTGCCTGCCGGCTACTATAGTTTCTGCAGTCAGCAGGTCTGTCTCAGGGTGGGGGATGTTAACCTCTCCGTTAAAGAAAGCCACCCTGCCGAACACTATATACTTCTGATGTTCCTGCAAGGCCTTCTTCATCCACTGAGCCCCCTGAAACCATATAAGCTCTATTTTGCCTGTATCGTCATAGAGGGTCGCCACCAGCCTCGTCTTCCTTCCCGCGCCTTCTTCGCTAATATTTATAATGGTGCCCACTAACTGCACGAACTCCGTATCCGGCCTTATATCTTTAATCTTCGTAATCTGGGAGCGGTCGAAGTATCGGTAAGGGTAGTGATATAAGAGATCCTCATAGGTACTTATCTCCAGTTCCTTCCGCAGCAGTTCGCCTTTCTGAGGGCCTACACCCTTAAGGAATTCAATTGGCGTATCAAGTATGGAAGTAACAGAGCTGATTAAGAGACGGTTTGGAACAAAAATACACAACGCATTTATCTTCAAGTGCATTTCTAAGCATGTGTAGAAATTCTGGATAAGTATAAACCTCCACGACACTCTGACGACACTCTGACGACACTCTGCTTACAAGCTGCTCAGGCTCTGAACAAAGACTCCAGCGAGATTACATTGAGATTGCACTGTGATTACTCCCTGGTTTACCCGGTATTTTTATGGCATTACAGCTACCGGTGTCACGCCTTTGTCTATGACAGCATTGCGCATGCGAACCAGTACCCGCCAGCGAAAACAAAAACGTACCTTGCGCCTTCATGAAGGCTCTCATCATCCGCTTTTCATCTATCGGCGATATCATACTTACTACTCCCGTAGTTCGTTGTCTTAAGCAGCAGAAGCCGGGAACAGAGATTCACTATCTTACAAAAGCTGTTTTTGCTCCAATCATCGCCTCCAATCCCTACATTGACCGGTTTCATTACCTGGACGATAACCTGGAGGAGATCATCGAAGGCCTCAGAAAGGAGAAGTTCGATGTAGTGATAGACCTGCATAAGAATATCCGGACGCTGAAGGTAAAAAGGGCCCTCAACACGCTCAGCTATTCGTACAATAAGCTCAATACACAGAAGTGGCTATATGTCAATTTTAAGCTGAACCTGATGCCCGACGCGAGCATTGTGGAACGCTATATGGAAACAGTGAAGCCCCTGGGAATTAAGAATGATGGTCAGGGACTGGACTATTTCATTCCTTCGGAGATCGAGCTGACTAATCGGGATGTACCGATGAGTCATTGGGCTGGCTACGTGGGCTGCGTTATAGGGGGCTCGTATAATACCAAAAAGTTGCCTGTAGAGAAATGGAAGGAATTTATCTCTTTGCTGCCATACCCCGTCATGCTCATGGGCGGACCGGAAGACATAGAGGAGGGGAGGAGCATATCTGCCATGGACCCCATCAAAATCTATAATTCCTGTGGAAAATTCAGCCTGAATGAATCCGCCTGGCTGGTAGAGAAGTCGAGAGTGATAGTCAGCAACGACACAGGCCTGATGCACATTGCCGCCGCCTTCAGAAAGCCTATCGTATCCCTCTGGGGCAACACAGCACCGGACATGGGCATGTTCCCTTATTTTGGCTACAACAATCTGAAAAGCAACGTGGCCCCACAGGCTCATATTATGGAGAATAAGGGGCTGTCCTGCCATCCGTGTAGCAAATTGGGTTATCACCGCTGTCCCAAAAGACATTTTCGCTGCATGAACGATCTGGATATGCAGGCAATGGCAACGGTGGTTAAAGGCTATTGGGCGACTGCCGCCGTTGACCCAGTAAAGCGACCTGGGTAAAGAATGAGCCTTCCAATCATGTCAGAAAGTAGATATACGGCTCAAAAAAATCCCAAAAAAGTGCCAAAATGACCCAACTATGACGGAGTCTTCCCTGTCTTAGAGATAGTTGGATAGTAATACTTGTGCTGATTGGTTCTTATGGGTCAAAGAAATAGAACCAAATTGTTATTTTTGTTACCATCCTCCTTATAGAGGGTCGGCTCAGAACGCAGGCCTTTTTTATTAAAGAAAAAGATTAAATATTAAAGCAAACGTTGATACCATGGTCATTAAACATCTACAAAGGGTATTTTTCGCATTAATGCTCCTTTTGCTATGTGGGTTCGGCAACAGTGCCAGGGCTTCGCACTTAGCGGCTGCAGATTTGTATCTGGACTATATTGGCACCGGACCAAATGACCTCACATATAGGATCACTCTGGTAATTTAT
>CAMPJV010000110.1 GCA_946886975.1 uncultured Taibaiella sp.
AAGAAACCTGAGATTTGAGACTGGATTATTTGAAGTACATGGCGGGCTGGAGATAAATCTTTTGGCTGTCGATATTGACCGTGCAAAGGTGAGCCCCTACGTATTTGCCGGGGTGGCTGCTTTTTACCACAACTCTTACACTGATGGACTAAATGGCGAAAAGGTTTACCTACGGCCTCTCAGCACCGAAGGTCAGGGCATTCCAACTTATCCAGACAGAAAGCAATATAGTAATGTGAATGTGGCTTTCCCGATCGGAGGTGGTTTGAAGTTCTTTATTGGAAAGACGCTGATGATCACTACTGAGCTAGGCTTTCGCTATACTGCCACAGATTATCTTGATGATGTGAGTAAATCTTATGTGAGTCTTGACACCCTTTTTGCTTATAGAAGCCAGCAATCCGTAGATCTTTCCTTCCGTGGAGACGAAGTACAGGGATGGGAGGGCAACTATCCAAATTACAAGTATCAGCGAGGAGACAGTAAGGCCAACGATTGGTACTGGTTCGGGGGACTTTCCATAGCTGTTTACTTTGACGCATTTGGCAATATGAAAGAATACTGGCAGACAAAGTGTCCAGCATTGTTCGGGAACCGATAAATAGCACTAGAAAAATAAATACAGAGCCTCGCTATGCGAGGCTTTTTATTTGATCGCACCGATGTTGCCTAAAATAAAGTCAAGAGCATTGCGCTTTGGATAGTATTTCCCTATATCTTTGCGCATTAAATTGATACTAATCAGTCTTTTATGAAAAAAGTAATGCTTTCTGCAGCGGCACTTATGGTGTTCTTCGCAGCGTGTAACAAAAGTGATGACAACAATGCAACTCGTCAAGAGATGCTGGTGGGAACGTGGAATCTTACCGAGTGGGGATTTGATCTGAATCCTAATGGCACCATAGAACAAGGAGAAACAAGCCCAGTTGATACGACAATTTCGATGACTTCGATATTAAATAGCGATGGAACCGGAACAATGATCTCTCACCTCTCTGGTTTCGGAACTGACACTACAATGGTGAAATGGAGCCTTGTAAATGGTGACCAGGTTCTTAGAACTATAGATGGTACTGACACAAGCGATGTACATATAAAAGGCCTTGATGGATCAAAGCTTACCGTGCTTGAGGTAGACGGAGGATCTACAGCTCAATGGGGCGTCTATCAGAAACAATAATATTCCTTTGGTATTTTGTAAAAGGGCAGCTCTGGTAGCTGCTCTTTTTTTATGTTCATAGGTAACCTGAAAAGTAAAAAAAGAACGCAGGAAGTATTTCTTGTGGTACGGCCAAGCACCCAAATACTTTACTTACCTGCATCCCTTTTGTAGAGGTCTTGCATAAACCAGAAATAAAAAAGGTCATGCCATATAAATGGGCAGGCACTATCCACCGTTTTAGATGGTTCATTATTATAGCAGAATGGATGGAGGATAGGTCAGAGGAAATAACTCACCAGAGGAGAGGATGTGCCATTTTATGTCTAGGACTGAACGATAAGGCTTGTGATTACTACAATCATAATGAGTAAGAAGATGATAGCTCTCATAGGGCTTGCTTTAGGTTGAGAGATTAGGTATATAATGCAAAGATTCGCGGATGGAAATTATCTGTCCTATTGCCCGCCCGTCCTTAACTTTTCTTTTAGATGCCCTTAACGATATATAAACAAAAAGTGGGGAGCCACGGCAACAACCAAGCCTATCAGTTTACTTCACTCTTCGGACCTCCTTGTGGCGGGGACAACTTAGCAGGTGATCATTGACCATACCTGAAGCTTGCATAAAGGCATAACAAATAGTGGAACCAACAAACTTAAACCCCCTGCTTTGAAGGTCCTTGCTCATTGCATCTGACTCCTTGCTCTTTGAAGGTATCTGACTTGTGCTCGTCCAATTATTGACAAGAGGTTGGTGGTTGACAAACTGCCAGATGTATGTATCAAAGCTTCCGAACTCTTTCCGAACTTCTAAGAACTTCTTTGCATTAGTTATTGTAGCCGTTACTTTCAGCCGGTTGCGGATAATACCTGCATCCTGAAGTAAGGCTTCTATCTTTTTGTCAGTGAACTTTGCAACCTTGGATGGATCGAAGCCAGCAAAGGCACTTTCAAAGTTCCTGCGCTTGTGCAGAACTGTCTTCCAACTCAGGCCTGCCTGGAAAGCATCCAGAATCATGAACTCGAATATCTTTTGATCATCATGGAGAGGAACTCCCCACTCGGTGTCATGATATTCGTTCATAAGAGCGTCTTCGCCGGGCCAGGTGCAGCCCTTAAGTTGTTCTGCGCACATGATGTGTTTCTATTATCGGAGCATATCAATGGCCTCGTTGAGCGGAATCATTTGCTGCTCTCCTGTGGTAAAGTTCTTCAAGCTTATCAGTTGCTTCTCTCTTTCTTCATCACCGGGGAGCATTACAAAGGGAACAGCCCTTTTGTTCGCATACTTCATCTGCTTGTCGAACCTGGCAGAGTCGGGATATAGCTCTGCTGATATACCTGCTTCGCGAAGAGACTTTAAGACGGAAAGTGCATACCGCACATTGTCTCCACCAAAGTTTACAAGCATTACCTTGCTAGCAGCTTCGAGCTGTTCAGGGAAAATGTTCAGTTCCTCCATTACATCGTAGATCCTGTCGATGCCAAAGGACACCCCTACTCCACTCAATCCCTTCAGACCAAAGAGCCCGGTGAGATCGTCGTAACGGCCACCACCGCCTATACTGCCCATTTTGACAGCAGTGGTGCTGACCTCCACTATAACTCCTGTGTAATAGTTTAGTCCACGGGCAAGGCTTATATCAACCTCCATAGTAGAAGACCATTCAAGTGAGGCAAGTTCGTTATGGTAAGAGAGAGTATCTCTAAGCTCACGAATACCGTTGAGGCCCATCTCGGAGTTTTTCATGAGCTCTTCATAGGCTGCAAGCTTTTCCTCATTTGAGCCAGCGACAGAGATTGTTTGCTGTATGCTGCTAATGCCTTCAGCCGAAATGCCTCTCTCGTGGAGTTCTTTTGCCACTCCTTCCCAAGCAATCTTGTCAAGTTTATCCAAAGCGATAGTTATATCCATCATCTTGTCGGGCATTCCGGCATTCTCTGCAATGCCCATTAACAGTTTCCGGCTGTTGATCTTTACAGTTACCTCTGGTATTCCAAGTTTGTGAAAGGCACCCTGGTAAATGCATAGTAACTCTGCTTCATTGATAAGAGATGTGCTTCCTACCACATCACAGTCGCACTGCCAGAATTCGCGGTAGCGACCGCGCTGAGGGCGGTCGGCACGCCAAACCGGCTGTATCTGATAACGGCGAAAAGGGAATGCCAGGTCATTCTGGTGCATCACTACGTAACGGGCGAATGGTATGGTAAGGTCGTACCTTAACGCTCTTTCTGTAACGACGGGAGATGAGTATGGCTTCCGTAGGAGCTTGTTCCATTCAGCAGTCAGCTTCTCTTTATCTGAGTCCTTCTTTTCATGTAAGCCATTGTTCAATATCTTAAAGATCAGTCTATCTCCTTCTTCGCCATACTTGCCTGTGAGCGTCACCAGGTTTTCCATAGCTGGCGTTTCCAGGGGCTGGAAGCCGTAGCTTTCGAAGATCTCCTTTAGAGTATTAAATATATACTGTCTCTTACGAACTTCTGAGGAAGAGAAATCCCGAGTTCCCTGCGGTATTGAAGGTTTAGACATAAAGCTCAAAAGTAAAAACTAATGGGGACAGGACAATAGGCGGGTCGGGCGAGTAGTACTAACCGTACCTGGCAATGATGGCCTCGCAGGTTTTTTCGATCATCGCGTATACCGGGAGGTACCCTTCCTCTTCTCCGTACCAGGGGTCTGGTACGGAGGCATTGCTATTGGCCTTTAGTTCATTAAGGAAGAAATCTACTTTACTCATGTCCGCAGACGGACCACCGATGCGCCTGATCTCATCATAAACGTCATCTGCCATAGCATATATCTTATCGTAGCGCTGGAAGTCTGCAGATGTGAACTTCTTTGCTTTCTGTGAAGAGATGTCGACGCCGTTGGTCTTGCACACTTTCTGTGAGTATTTGTGCGGGGCGGAGCCAATATGATAAGATTCGGTGCCGGCGGAGTCGATAACCCAGTCCAATCCTTTCTGCTTTGCCTTATGCTTTAATACGCCTTCTGCGATGGGAGAACGACAGATGTTGCCCAGGCAGACAATTAAGATTCGCATGGATGCAAATGTAGCTATTCTGACGCTCCAGCGTTTTTCATGAACCTCGTTGCAAGGGAGCTGACCGTTGCCTGACCACCAATGCAACCTTCCAGAGTGAAGATATCTGTCTTATCTGACTTAAGATCTTTAAATATGGACGCAGCCAGCTCTAGATTCTTTGCTAGAAGGGCTTTGAAGGCATAGATCCTCACTGCAGGGCTTTCGTCTTTTACCAAGAGTAAAAGGTCCTGATCGGTGGCTGAGGCAAGAAGATTATCGTAGTTTTTATATTGCTCTGAGTAGCTGCCTGCAAAGCCAACGTATGGGGATTCGTAGTTGCCGTTCTGAGATATTCGTGCAACTATGGTGGCAAGGACAGCGTTACTGCCAGGAGATGAAGCGCCTTTTCCCTTCTGGGCTATGGCAGCATTGGCAAAGAGGAGAATAGATAACATCAGAACCAAGTACTTCATCGCGGGCTTTTTCTAAGGATGCAGTTTTGGGCTATATTCCACAAACCAATGGTGCTATAGGCTAATAATCATTTATTTCTCTCAAATTTGCGTGTCATGAGCTATGCCTATAAAGTTTCTGCTGTTATCTGTTCTTACAACAGGGCAAGGTTTATAGTAGACGCAGTGGAGAGTATTTTTAACCAGGATTATGACAAAGCCAAGTATGAAGTCATAGTGGTGGACAATAACAGCACTGATAATACTCTGGAGGTGCTTGCCAAATACAAAGAAGAACATCCTGAATATAACTTTAGATATGTAGTAGAGCATCAGCAAGGAGTAGCCTTTACCCGGAACCGATGCGCGAAAGAGGCACAAGGAGAGATAGTCGCCTACCTAGATGACGACAGTAAAGCCCAACCAGGGTGGCTGGAATTCACTACCCATTTCTTTGATATGCATGCGGATGTATATTCCGTTGGCGGAAGGATAATTCCCTATTTTCTGACTGGGATCCCTGATTGGTATTCCAAATACTTCTTTGGGCTGGTGGGAAGGTTTGACCAGGGAGAGCATGTAAAGAGACTAACGGGACAGAGATATCCGTGCGGAGCTAATATGGCTTTCAGAAAAAGAGTGTTTGAGGAGGTAGGGTACTTTAACACTGCGCTTGGCAGAAGCGGAACGGGGCTCCTGGCCAATGAGGAGAAAGATATCTATATGCGAATCCTCGCTCATGGGAAAAAGGTCTATTACCTGCCGAATGTTGAGGTGCTGCATGCCGTTGAAGCTAACAAGTTCGACAAGGACTACGTGAAAAGGCATAGTATGGGCATAGGCGGTGGGGAAAGGCTAAGGCTGACCGGCGATACGGCAGCTCTCGTAAAGAAATTCCTGGAATATTTTGCCAAATGGGGCTATGCTGTGGTGTACGGCCTCGGCTTCGTATTAAAAGGACAGTGGTCTAAGTTCTATATGCTGGAACGATTCAGGTGGTGGGTGATGGAAGGTTTTCTGAACCCGGACAAGGCTAAGTAACTAATCAACTAGATACTTCCTCCCATAAAGACATACTGGATCATGTTAGCGCCCATTTGTAATGCCTGCTGGTGCTTCTCTGCAGCATCTTTATGGACTTCAGGGTCTTCCCAGCCGTCGCCAAGGTCTGTTTCTACAGTATAGAAGCAAATAAGCCTGCCTTTTAGAATCAGGCCATAACCTTTAGGCGGTTTATTGTCGTGCTCGTGGATCTTTGGGACGCCGTTCGGGAATTTGAACTTCTGGTGGTAGATTGGGTGAGAAAAGGGAAGTTCGACCAAGGTAAGTTCAGGAAAAGCCTTCTTTAAAGCTGGTCTAACATATTCATCCAGACCGTAGTTATCATCTATGTGGAGGAAGCCGCCTGACTCGAGATACTTCCTGAGATTCTGGGCTTCTGCGTCATTGAGGACCCATCTGCCGTGACCGGTCATGTGAATAAACGGAAAGTTGAATAACTCGGGGCTGCCAACCTCTACCTGGGCTTCCTGAATGGAAAGATTCGTCCGTAGCTGCTGGTTGCAGAAGGAAGCAAGGTTTTTCAGGGAAGTTGGATTTGCATACCAATCACCTCCTCCGCCATAGACAAGGAGACCGAGCTTCATATTCTGCGCCGAGGCAGAAAGGCTGATGATGGTGAATAAGCAGGCTATATAGTATCTAAGCTTCATCATTAATAAGGTTAAAGTAAGCACATGCTGCCATGGCCGCTGTTTCGGTTCTTAATCTTTGCTTTCCCATCGCCACTCCAACAAAGCCGTTGTCCATGCATTCATTTACCTCTGCAAGGGTGAAATCGCCCTCCGGACCGACGAGCACGATAGTGTCGTGAGCCGACTGCATTGCCTGAGAGAATGGTATCCTCGGGACACTCTCAATGCAATGTCCGATTATTTTCTGTGGTGTTCCGTTAAAGCGTTGTAAAATTCCGGTTAACGGCGTGGCTTCAGCAAGCTGCGGGAGATGGAATTGCTGTGACTGAATGAGGGCTGCGATTATAATATTGCGCCAGCGATCATACCTGATACGTTCCCGTTCTGTACGCGTGCTGAGGATAGGGATAATTGTGATGGCGCCGAGCTCAGTTGCTTTTTCGAGGAGCCACTCGTTGCGGCTGGTATTTTTGGTAAAGGCTACCGCCAGATGGAGGTTTGTTTTCCGAGGCGGGTAATCTTCGACAGAGTCAACGAGGACTGAGCATTTCTTTTTTTCTGCTTTGGAAATAGTGACTGAAGCGACCCGCCCGTTGCCATTGGTAAGTTGCAAATGGTCCCCAGCATGCATACGCAAGACCTGGACTATGTGGCGGGCTGTTTCTTCATCCAGCTTTAGCTCTGAGTGAAGGACCAAGGCTTCTTCATGAAAGAATAACGGGAGCGCCATGCGGCAATATAGCTGAAATAATCTTTCTTACGATGAACAGAAGGTCAGAACCACACATCGTGAGAAAGACATTATCTCATAACCATTTGTTTATCCGCTATCAATTTACGGAGATTGATGAGGCCATAGCGCATCCTGCCGAGTGCAGTATTTATGCTGACAGAAGTGATGTCGGCTATTTCCTTAAAGCTAAGATCGCCGTAAATACGAAGCACTACGACCTCTCTCTGCTCCTCCGGGAGCTCTTCAATAAGCTTGCGGACACCATCATGAACCTGCCGGCGCTCGAGGCCATCTGCGGCACTCTCTGTGGCAAAGGACATGAGAGAATTGATCTCTCTGCCGTCTTCCATAAGAATGGGCACTTGCTGCCTGACTTTACGGAAGTGATCCATACATAGATTATGCGCAACCCGAGTGGCCCAGGGAAGGAACTTTCCCTGCTCACAATAACGATTTTCGTTTATTGTGCGTATCATCTTCAGGAACGTCTCCTGGAAAATGTCCTCGGCAAGGAACTTGTCTTTTACCAGAAGGAAGATGGTGGTGTAAATCTTATCCTTATGCCGGTAGATAAGCGCTTCCAAAGACGGGGCATGTCCCTGTAAATAGGCTCTAATCAATTCAGCATCAGTTAGTTGATGGGTTGGCTGCATAATTTCTACCTGAGTTTTAACGTATAGCTACGTCATACTTCAATATTTGTTAGGTAGAGCTCTTAATCGATAGATATGATATTTTTTAGGCTAACGTGTATTATCTGATATTTATTATCCGAGCATGCAAAAAAGTTAAAAAAACATTAGTAACCAAATTTTTC
>CAMPJV010000111.1 GCA_946886975.1 uncultured Taibaiella sp.
AATTAGAAATGCCTCTTCGTCATCCTTTCCAGGATAGACAGAGTTTGCTAGTAAAAATGTTCCCCCGCTGTCAGCGGGGGACTTTTTTTTATTCTTTTCTGATAGAAAGATCATGATTGATTTCGATACGTATGTACCAATGAAAATCTTTTCTACTTTAGTAGACCAATCCTTTTAGACGTGAGTAAAGCAGGAACGAAAAAGCTAAAAGCTGCCAGGCAGCAGCCCTCCTTACCGGCAAAATCACAGCAGCCTCTTTCAAGGCCGGGGGCTTTGGCAGCGCCGGCTAAAAAGTCAACAGATAGACTGTGGCTCTCGGGTATCCTTGTGCTTACCTTCCTGGCATTTTCACCTTCGTTATTCAATGAATTCGTAAACTGGGATGATTACGCTTACATCGTTGATAATCCCATTATTCGGAGCTTAAGTGCAGAGAACATTCAATTCATCTTCAACACGAACACATTTGTAGTTGGAAATTACCATCCCCTCACAGTGTTGTCGTATGCCCTAGAATATAGCCTCTTCAAACTTGACCCCCTCTATTACCACCTTGACAACATTATTCTGCATTTATTGAACACGGTAATTGTGTTTTTTCTGACCAAGAGACTTACCGCAAATCAGCGTGTGGCTATCATCATGACTATGTTTTTTGCAATTCACCCTATGCGGGTGGAGTCAGTCACCTGGGCTGCGGAAAGAAAGGATGTATTATATACCTTCTTCTTTCTTCTATCTACCTGGTATTATCTATCCTACGTCAAGAGTGACGGTGCCTTTAAGCCCTACGCCATATCCATAATTCTGTTTCTGTGTTCAATTCTTTCTAAGGGGCAGGCAGTGGTATTGCCACTCACTTTGCTATTGATCGATTATTATTTGGGTAGAAGGGTCGATCGAAAGCTTATAGTTGAGAAAATTCCTTATTTGACTCTTTCCCTTATTTTTGGTCTGCTTGCAACCCAGGCACAGCATACTTCTTTGACTGAACAAAGGCTCACCTCCTATTCGTGGGGCGAGCGTTTTCTGTTTGCGTGTTACGGCATCATCCAATACCTGAAGCAATTGCTGGCGCCAATAAAGCTCTCCAACTTTTACACTTACCCGGTCAAATCTGACGGTACTTTCCCAATCATCGTATACCTCTCTCCTTTAATAGTTATGGGCCTATTGTTTTTGGTATTTAGGTTCAGGAAGAACAGATCACTTGTCTTTGGTTCATTATATTTTTTATCAACCATATTCATCGTATTGCAACTGTTGCCCGTCGGCGACGCAATTACAGCCGATAGGTACACATATATTCCATACATCGGATTGTTCTTCGTTGCTTCACAATCTTTGAACACCCTTCTTGAACATAAAGCCAGAAGAAAAATGATATTGTATGGATTGGGCGGGTACCTGTTGGTTTTGACGTTTCTAACTTATGAGAGGACGAAAGACTGGCGGAATAGCGAGGTGCTCTGGACTGACGTAATAGAAAAGTACCCGGAAACAGCTATAGCCTATAATAACAGGGGAGCAGTAAGGGATGAGGCAAAAAGGGCAGACGAGGCCATGGTCGATTTTCAGCTTGCCATTAGGTACAAGCCCGATTACTTCGAGGCCTATAACAACCTTGCAGGTGCATATGGGCAGAAGGGGATGCAGAAAGAAGAAATGGCAACCTATGACAAGACAATTGCGATTCAGCCTGGATATACGACCGCTTATTTTAATCGGGGATTGTCATATGTTAAGTATGGACAAAATGAACTCGCCCTTAGAGATTACGATGTCGTTAGAAAGGCAGAGCCTCAAAATCCCAAAGTGTACTATTCTATTGGGATAGCGTATAAGAATCTTGGCAGAGCTGATCTCGCTATTGAAAACTATTCAAAAGCGATCCGGATTGACCCATACTATATTGATGCATACAACAATCGGGCAAACATCTACTTTAATGCACAAAAGTACGACGATGCAATAAGGGACTATAACCGGGCTCTTCAAGTGCAGCCAGATGCAGCTAACACCTTGCTCAACAGATCGGCCGCATTTTACGGGAAAGGGGACTTTAAAGCTGCTTTACAGGACGCATTAAAGGCTCAATCCGCCGGCGCCCAGGTTGATCAGGCTTACATCGATGTACTTAAGTCGAATATTCCCGGATAGTTTTGCAGACTCTGGCGGCAAAACCTTGGCTAAATTGTGTCCTCGTGCACATACCCGGCCTCTCCCTGACGTCATATAGTCTTTAAGGTAATTGTTAATGGCTTGTGATAGGCCTTATTCATTTGGATAATTTAAAGTTTATGTGCATATTTACAGTCCTAATTCATCACCTATGATATCTTTCTTTACTCCTGTTTACGGTAACCTGCTAATGACGCAGTTTCAGAATATGGCGGAAACAATCACCGCCGAATACATAGAAGATCTTTACAGAGAAATCAATGATAATGGAACCACTCCATCCTTTGATTATCTTATGCAAAAGGTGAAGGAGCTCAATGATGATCTGAACAGACGTGCCGTATGGATAAGAGAGGATTATAAGGAAGAGCGCCTTAAGAGATCTACTCGCTTAACTAAAGCTTGTAAGAAAATAATTAGTAAGTCAGTAAATGACTTCGCATGTGCCGCAAAACTAGTCTTGAATACATCTTCTCGCAGAGAAACAGTTTCTGGCCCGCACACTGTTAGATCCAGCTTCTAATCTTTTCCAGAACATTATGGAGTGGCGGGTTTGACGTGCGTTTGAACCTACCGCCTTTTATCCTGATTCATTACCCTGGCAGCCTCCATTCTGTTTTTATAATAGTCCGCAATTTGAAAGTTCCCTTTTGCTCGCCAGGTGATTTCTAAAAACTTTAAGGAGGTAGTATTTATTGAGTCTTTAGTCAGTGCCTTTTCAAACCAGTATATCGCACTGTCTGGTCTCGAGGTTGCGCCATATACGCACCCAATATTGTTTATGTAATCCGCGTTCGAAGTGTCAATTTTCCATGCTTTCATAAAGAACGGAAGCGACTCTGGAAACTGATTATTTGTATAGTAAAGTGTTCCGATGTTATTTATATATGTAGCATTTGTCGGTTCTGACTCGTAGGCAAGCTGAAAGTACTTTCGCGCGCTGTCCCTCTCGCCAAGCGTGTTGTAAGCTTTTGCAAGCTGATTATATCCTTCAGGGGTTAGTATATGGATAATATTTAAAGCCTTGTTCAAATAATCTATGCTGCTCCTGTTTTCCTTTAAGGACGAATCGGTGATCTGTTGCTCATTGTAACCGAGTGCGGTGAGCTGGTCAGTCAATACTTCCCTTCTTTCAGTGGTAGATAAATGCATGCCCATATATGAGAGTAGGTGAACAGAGTTGGGGTAATACTTAATGTCTCGGGAATATAGATCATAATCGGTTTTCCAATCTTCGGCTCGACTATAAGCTTTAATGGAGAACAGCAGACATCCTGCTGCCACTACAGACCAGAGAACAGGTGCTTTAGAAAATGACAGGTTAGGAGAAGACGACTCGCTGCGCCTGCTGAAAAACTGATAAAGTAACATACTGATCGACACGCATAGCCCTAAGGAGGGAAGGAACATCAAACGTTCTCCGAAGGAGGTCCCGATGAGAAAGAAGATATTCGAAGCAATTGAGATGCCGGTGAAGAACCATAGAATGCCAAAGCTTATAGGATTCTTTAATCTGAAGTTTAGGAGTCCATAGACGAACATACCGGCAAGCACCAGGAATGACACAATGAACCTGGGATCACCCATACCTATGGGCTGGATCGATGAGTACGAATAGTCACATGAGAGTGGGTATGGCACGAAGAACTTCAGAACATACAACCCTAGGAGATAAACTGCGGTTGCAAATCGCTCGGCTGGTCCGGAACAGAGGACAAGTAAGTTATCGAACCCATTCAGTTCAGTTTGCTTAAGATCATGTAGTATAGCCCAGCGGCAATAGATGAAGAACAAGGCGCAGGCAAGAAACCCTCCTGAGATCAACATATTCTTCTTAAGTGAGAAGCCACTGAAGAAATACATGGATAATGGAAACAGACCTACGCCGACAACTGCAGATTCTTTTGAGAACAGCGAGACCAGAAAG
This sequence comes from uncultured Taibaiella sp., assembly GCA_946886975.1. Next base: position 4,109 of record CAMPJV010000111.1, read on the forward strand.
CTCACATAGGCAAGAGCTAGCCAAAATGGTTTTGGATGCTTTGCGTAAAGCTGAAGGCATCTGAGAGATACAATAATTGTCAGTAGGCCGACAATTTCATCAAGACTCTTCACATTTGCCACCACCTCGGCGTGCAAGGGATGCACAACAAACAGCAGGGTTGCAATGCATGGAACTACCCAATGTCGCTTAAACGCATCATAGAGCACAATGAACACCATTAAGCAAAGAAGCGCATAGAACAAAACATTCATTACATGGAATGCGTGGGGATCTCCATCAAATGCAGACCATTCAAGGTTAAATATCAGCTTTGTTGCTGGTCTGTATAGTGAGTTTTCCTCGGCACCATCCGACCCTTTGCGTAGCGGGGTTGTGAAAATCAATTTGGTATTTTCCCAGCTAACCGGGGCTTTGGTAATGTTGTTTGTCTTGATGATGCCATGGTCATCAAGGACGAAGCGGTGTCCGAAGCTACCGCTGTAAAGGAGAAATGCTATAGTGAATACAAGCAGCGACAACAGAAGCGGCTTCGGTGCCTTACGTTCCTCCGAAATCTTTGCCACAGGCGGCGCAGGCTTTGGAGCGGACTTTTGCTTAGGTTTATTAACTACAGCTTGAGCTTTATTTTTCGACATAGTTCTCCTGTAAATACATTCACAAGATATAATTATCCTGTGAAATACTGGTCCTGTATGCATTAAATAAAAAAGCCTTAAGTCTTGTTCCTTAAGGCTTTCTGATGCTTGTCTTGCTTCTATTATTTGTTCATGACCGCAAGAAACTCTTCGTTGCTCTTCGTGCCTCTCATCTGGCCAAGGAGGAATTGCATTGCTTCGTCTGTGTTCATGTCCGAGGTATGATTACGTAGTATCCACATCTTATTGAGTGTATCCTTATCCAGTAGTAGATCATCACGGCGGGTAGAAGAAGATGTAATGTCGATTGCAGGGAACACGCGCTTATTAGCCAGGCGACGGTCAAGCTGAAGCTCCATGTTACCCGTTCCCTTGAACTCTTCAAAAATCACCTCATCCATCTTGGAACCTGTGTCTATAAGTGCAGTGGCAAGTATTGTCAGTGAGCCGCCATTCTCAATCTTACGGGCTGCTCCAAAGAATTGCTTCGGCTTCTGCATTGCGTTTGCCTCAACACCGCCGCTCAACACTTTACCTGATGCAGGTGCAACTGTGTTGTGGGCACGGGCAAGACGGGTGATAGAGTCAAGCAATATCACTACATCGTGGCCTACCTCCACCAGGCGCTTTGCCTTCTGCAGTGCGATAGTTGAGACCTTTACGTGCTTATCTGCCGGCTCATCGAATGTGGAGGCAATAACTTCCGCCCTCACGCTCCTTTGCATATCAGTAACTTCCTCGGGACGCTCGTCCACCAAAACTATCATAAGATAGCACTCAGGATGGTTCGCCGCAATGGCATTGGCAACTTCCTTAAGCAGCATTGTTTTACCCGTCTTTGGCTGGGCAACTATCAATCCCCGTTGTCCTTTGCCTATTGGCGTGAACAGGTCGATGATTCTCGCGCTTATGCTCGCTCCTGCCTTAGCCAGGTTCAGCTTTTCAAATGGGAATAGGGGAGTCAGGTAGTCAAAAGGAACCCGGTCCCGTATCTCGTCAGGAAGGCGTCCATTAATCGTCTCTACCTTCAGTAACGCAAAGTATTTTTCTCCTTCTTTGGGAGGGCGAACGCTACCTTTCACGGTATCTCCTGTTTTCAGACCAAATAGCTTGATCTGGGATGGTGATACGTATATATCGTCAGGCGAGCTTAAGTAGTTGTAATCGCTGCTACGAAGAAATCCGTAGCCGTCAGGCATCATTTCCAACACTCCTTCACTTACTACTACCCCATCAAATTCTATATTGAATCCGCCATAGCTATTCTCCTTCCGGGGGCGGTTCTGGTTCTGCTGGTTTTGCTGGGCCGGCTTTTCTGTAGGAATTGCTTCCTGTGGTTGCTGCACCTCGTTCTCTTCTGTCGACGGCATCGTGATGCCTGACTCTTCCTTTGGTTCAACTTCTGCCGTCACCTCTACACTCTTCTTTGCCGGGGTTTCGTCGATGTTATTCATGAGCTCAGACCATCCCGCCGGAACTGCCACTTCTTCTTTCCCCTTAGCTGGCTCCTCATTGCGAAACTCTACCCTTGGCTTTCTTGCTCTTTGCTTCTTCACATCGGCCTGTTCAGTTGCCGCCTCTTCCGGAGCTGCAGTCTTCGTTGCTTCCTGTTTGGCAGCTTTAGATGTACGTGCCACAGGTGTAGCCTCGTCAGCATCCTTGACTTTACGCGTGCGACGCTTTTTTTCATCTCCAGCTGGGTTACCGCCACTGTTGTCGAGCGCTTGTTGGTCAAGTATTTTATAAATTAGGGATTGTTTGTCCATAGTACGGGAATTGTTGATCTTGAGATTTTCAGCCACGTCTATCAGCTCGGGAACGAGCATATCGTTTAGTTGCAAAATATCGTAAGGCATGCTAGGCTATTTTCAAAAAGAATTCTATAGTTATTATTTGATTTGCGCTTCTTGGGAACGATGGTACCTATCAGTTAGAAGAAATGGGAAAAAGTTTTCGGAAATTGAAAGGATGGAACAAGCAGCGTTTCAGCGGGGGTTCCTGAAGCAAGATTACAACTGTTTTTGTTAATAAACCAAAAAATTTATTTAGCCCTATTTCCCTCTACGTCCATATATGCTTTAGCCATTCTTCCAATTGTAATGCTCACTTCCGTATACCTGAAGCCAGGTAGAAATTTGAATAGTTTATCCGTTCTATAGAACGACTGCTTCTGTGAACTCCGTGCAGTTTCCCTTGTTATAGTCGCCGTTTCGCCAAATATGGTGGCTTTCAATAAGCTCCAGCGCCATACTAGTGCTGTTAAAAATCCCCCTGCCTTAACGGAAGGTGGCCTTTTCCCCAGGGCTTTGGCCATTTGCGTAAATATTTGCTTGTATGAGAAGTTCCCGGCGCTCAGTATAAATCGTTCTCCCTCCACCTCGCTATCCATCAGTTCCACCATTGCTCTCACCACATCCTGAACATCTACCCATGCATTAATACCGCTTGTATAAAATGGAAACTCCCTATGCACTACTTTCATCAACCTCGAGGAGCCTTCATCCCAATTTCCTTCTCCCAAAATAATGCCAGGGTTCACCACCACACCCTTTATCCCTTCTCCCGAAGCGCGCCATACTTCCATTTCCCCAAGATGCTTACTTAGGCCGTAAGTAGAGTTGTACTTGCTTTCTTCCCATTGCTCTTCTTCCGTAATCTCCTTTTTACCCTCACTTCTGCCTAATGCAGCCACCGAACTAACGTAAAGGAGCTTCCCTACTCCCTGAAGAATAGCTTCGTTCACTATGTTGGTAGTACCCTCTACATTGAAATGGATCATCCGCTCTTTGTGTGCGGGATGAAAGGAAACTATGGCGGCACAATGATATAATTGGCTCACGTCCTTCATTACTTCCTCCACCGCAAAAATATCGAGAAGATCGCACTGCTGCCAGGTTACACCAGGCAACGCGCACATCTCTTCATCCGGGTGTGTGCTGTTGTATAACGCACGGACAGTCTTGCCTTGTTTTGATAAATAGCGCACAAGATGCCGCCCAAGAAAGCCGCTGGCTCCTGTCACCAATATCAAACCGTGCTGCTGCCCGGTATGCAC
>CAMPJV010000112.1 GCA_946886975.1 uncultured Taibaiella sp.
CGCAAGTAAAGGCGAAGGGCTTGGCAACAAGTTCCTTGCTAATATCAGAGAGGTGGACGCCATCGTGCATGTCATCCGTTGCTTTGAGGATGAGAACATCCTAAGGGAAGAGGGCGAGATTAACCCCGTAAGCGATAAGGAGATCATAGACACAGAGCTCCAGTTAAAGGACCTTGACAGTGTCGAGAAAAAGATCCAGCGCACTGAAAAGGTAGCAAAGAATGATCCTAAGGCCAAGCGGGTGCTTGAAGTACTGCTCCGCTGTCAGCAGCACCTCCACCAGGGAAAGAACATCCGTGGCCTGCAATTGGAAGGCGAAGACAGAGAGGCTATCGCAGATATTTTCCTGCTTACAGAGAAGCCGGTACTCTACGTTGCCAATGTTGATGAGGGAGGCATTCATACGGGGAACAAGTATTCTGAAGCGCTTGCTGCCGCCGCTCACACTGAAGGCGCAGAGGTCATCGTCATGAACAACTCCATAGAGGCCCAGATCTCAGAAATGGAGAACGCAGAGGATAAGGAGCTGTTTTTAAGCGAGTATGGACTTACAGAGCCAGGACTCAATCGTCTCATCCGTGCCGCCTACCAGCTCCTGAACCTGATTACTTACTTCACCGCAGGCGTCCAGGAAGTAAGAGCCTGGACCATACACAGGGGATGGAAGGCTCCGCAGGCAGCAAGTGTTATACACACAGACTTCGAGAAGGGCTTCATCAAAGCTGAAACAATATCCTACAATGACTTTGTCCAATATAAGAGCGAAGCAGCATGCAGAGAGAACGGCAGGCTCCGCATCGAGGGAAAGGAATATGTGGTGCAGGATGGCGACGTACTTCATTTCAGGTTCAATGTTTAATAGGAACCTATCCTAAACAGAAAAGCCCGGATTCGTTCGGGCTTTTCTGTTAATTGTAATACCAGTGTAAGATGACGGTAAAAGGATTGTCAATCTTTTCATTAAGAATTCTTTCATGCTCTTCCAAGCTATAGATTTATCCGTCACTAATCATCCACTAATCTATATTTATGAGAAGACCACTACTACTAAGCCTAATGGTTTGTACTGCCTTTTTGAGTGCAAATGGTCAGGGAGCAGGTACATTTAAGTATGTCTCAGCAGGTCAGTCTACTGAAGATAAGGCTCATGTAATCGCGCTGTTGGCCAATCAGGCCAGCCGCAACGCTGCCGCAAAGACCACAACCCAAAAGAAGCGGTTGATAGCATACAGCTACGTTGCTGGCGGCACACTTGAGGACACCAGCGTGTACTTTTACTCAGCCAGCCGCGGCTCATCACATCCTCATCTCTACACGTACCAGGATGTATTTAGTCCCCGGGAACATAATTATGTCATGGGCGGCAACATGATGAACCGGCAGTTCATAAAGTGCGATTCTAGCCTTATGTGGGATGCTGATAACAACTTCAACCTTGTCCACAAACGATCCTATACTTACGACCAGCAGCAAAGGGCGACAAGTCAGCTGGATAGTAACGTGCTATGGTATTACAGCAAGCTTGACCTCAGCTATGATGCTATGGGTAGGCTAAGTTCTTATGTCAGTTATGATACTACAGGCGGTTCTGCTTTGATTCCAAAGATGCAGGTCTATATCCAGTACGATGCACAAGGGAAAAGAGTTGCAGACAGCGGGGTAAGTCTTATCACCCCTGTTCCGCTTCTAAAAATTGAGTATACCTACGACAATAATGATAATCTCATCTCGCGGCTTTATAACAGCTTCTATCAAGGAGTTTGGAACCCCTATTTCCGTTACGATTACCTGTACGATAATAGTGATCGGCTGCTCAGCTTTTCTGCTCAGTACTATGATATGGGCGGGTTCGTAAACAGCAATAAGGATTCATTCCAATACACCGGCGCAAACCTGGGCTTTACCAGCTACGCCAACTACTCCTGGAACAGCAATACTCAAAGCTGGGTTCCGGACATCAGAGAGATTGATGTAGTGAACGCACAGGGACTGGTTGACACCTACTACCTGCACAAATGGACCGGATTATCTTACGACACAATGGAAAAGGATGTGGTGGTGTATGATGCGGACGGTCTGGTTCAGTACATAAATGGATACGCTTACAACGGCAATGGTGTCTACAGCACAACTCCCTATGACAAGCAGACCATGTACTACGAGACCTACATTGATCTTGATGTTGACCAATTGGAAGACCCGGCAGCATTGTCAGTGTACCCTAATCCATTTTCTGAGGTGCTAAATGTCAGAAGAAATGTACCCACCACCGCCAGCGGTGAAATATATGGTTCAGACGGTAAGCTTGTAAAGCAGCTTTCACTGGCAAGAGAAATAGAAACTATCAATACCGGCAGCCTGGTTCCTGGAACGTATTACCTCATGATACGCGATACTCATACCGGCGTCCTCTATAGGAAGAGCTTCATTAAGCTATAGGATTAATTGCAGTGAGAGCTGGGAGTAGATGCCCGGTTCTCACCCTTTTTCTCCCTGATCCATTTTGCCTGCATTGCTTAACTTCACGGCTCATTTACTTAAGCAATGAAATATTTACCGATTCCTTCTAAGCTATACACGCAGAACAGGCAACGCTTTATAAAGAAAATGAAGCCTGATAGCATTGCCATCTTCCACTCCGCGCCGGTGCTACCCGAAAACGGTGATGCTGTCTATGGCTACAAGGCTAATTCTGATGTAGTATGGCTCTCTGGTGTTGTTCAGGAGAAGACAATGGTTATCCTTTATCCCGGCAACGCAGATACTGCTGCCAGGGAGGTCCTGGTGGTACAGCGTCCCAACGAGCATCTGGAGAAATGGAACGGGCATCTTTTACGTAAAGAGGAGGCGACAGCTATTTCAGGCATTCAGAATGTTCAGTTTGTAGACAGCATTGATGCACAGCTCCATGTTTGGATGCACCATGCAAACACAGTATATCTCCACACCAATGAGAACGATCGCCTGAATCTCGAGAACCCACGCATTGATCTTCTCTACGTCCACGACTTCATGAAGAAGTACCCTCTCCATCAGTATGAGCGCTCCGCCCGTATTATGAAGGAGCTGCGGGCAGTAAAGACTAAAGAAGAAGTTGAGGTAACCAGGGTCGCAATCGATATTACCCGCAAGTCTTTTGAAAGGATACTTCAGTTTGTAAGGCCCGGTGTGATGGAGTACGAAATTGAAGCAGAGATCACTCACGAATTTCTTCGCAATCGTGCCACCCGCCATGCCTATGGCTGCATCATAGCCTCAGGAGACAGTGCAAGGGTGTTGCACTATGTTGAGAACAACAGAGAGTGTAAGGATGGTGATTTATTGTTAATGGATTTCGGTGCAGAGTATGGCAACTATAACGCTGACCTCACCCGGACGATCCCGGTAAACGGCAAGTTCACAAAGCGCCAGAAAGAGGTCTATAATGCCTGCCTCGCTGTCCATAACTATTGTGCGTCCATTCTGAAGCCCGGTATGAATTACGCGGACTACATCAATAAGGTCAACGCCGAAATGGAAAAGCAACTGTTAAAGATTGGTCTGATCTCCAAAGCAGACCTAAAGAACCAGGATCCTGCAAACCCTGCCTATAGGAAGTACTTCTATCATGGCATAGGCCACCACCTTGGCCTGGATGTACACGATATAGGCACCCGCAACGAGCCGGTAAGAGAAGGTATGCTGTTTACAATTGAACCTGGCATATACATAGAGGAAGAACAAATGGGTATTAGAATAGAGAATAACTATTGGCTGACAAAGGCTGGGAATGTTGATCTCTTTAAGGGAATACCGATCACAGTGGAAGAAATAGAGGCCTCTATGAAGAGGAGCAAGAGATAAAAAGATAGGGGCGCAATTTGCGCCCCTTTCTTTTTATCGCAGTCTATCCATCGACTTGATTAGCTTCTCATCCTTGTTTATTCCTCTTATCGCAAGAATAAGAAACACGATCACGATGGCCGGTATAACCGATCCCGCATCGTAGCTGCCATTGGTTGGCGTAGGTGCAGTAGTTTTCTTGAAGTTCTCAATCCGCATCAGGTTTACCCCAATAAATGCTATGCACGCAAGAATACTTACGATCGATAGCATCTTTTGCCTTTTCCTGTCTTTAAACATGAATATGGCAATTAGTGGAACCAGGATCATTACTACCGCAATGATCAGCGTTGGGAAATGTTCTGTTACTGTCAGCCTCTTTACCACGCTTCCGAAACCTTGAGGAATATCTGCCGCAAAGACATATCCTGTATGCCAGCCAAGTAATAGTGTTGCACTGATTAGAGTTGCAAGGAATAGCCAGAGTGTTTGAATCCGTTGTATCATGTAGTCTGTAGTTTATATCCTTGAGTAATATTAAATAAAATGCCGGTGTTCTGCAATGAGGCTTAGTTAATGAGCGGCTTGCCGAAGTAAGGCTGCAAAGCCTCGGGAATCTTAACTCCGTCCGGTGTTTGATGGTTCTCCAGAATACAGGCCATGATACGTGGAAGAGCGAGCGAGCTGCCATTCAACGAGTGAGCCAGTTGTGTCTTGCCGCCACCTTCTTTAAAGCGGATCTTCATCCTGTTGGTCTGAAAGCTCTCAAAGTTGGATACCGAGCTCACCTCCAGCCATCGCTCCTGTGCCGCGCTGTAAACCTCAAAGTCATATGTCAATGCTGACGCAAAGCTCATATCTCCCCCGCACAGGCGCAGAATACGGTACTGTAAGCCCAGTGACTGGATAAGCCTTTCTACGTGTGCCACCATTTCTTCCAGCATCTCATAGCTCTTATCCGGATGACCGATTTGAACAATTTCCACCTTGTCAAACTGGTGTACTCGGTTGAGCCCCCTTACATCCTTGCCATATGAACCAGCCTCCCTGCGGAAACAAGGGGTGTAAGCGGTCATTTTTACAGGCAGTTGCTGCTCGGTTATTATAGTGTCTCTGTAAATATTAGTTACGGGAACTTCAGCCGTGGGAATCAGGTAAAACCCATCTGCACTAACATGATACATCTGGCCTTCCTTGTCCGGAAGCTGCCCTGTACCATAAGCCGAATCTTCATTGACCATATATGGTGGATAGTACTCTTTATACCCCGCTCCTATATTATATTCTAAGAAGTAACTTATTAACGCCCTCTGGAGTTTTGCCCCCTGTGCGATATAAACAGGGAAGCCACTGCCGGTAAGCTTATTGCCCAGCTCGAAATCTATCAGTTCATATTTAGCCGCCAATTCCCAGTGTGGAAGCTTTTGAGCCTGAAGGTCAGGTGTAACACCTCCCTCCCTTACAACTTCGTTCTCTTCTGGTGTCTTCCCCGCCGGTACGCTTAGGTGAGGCAGGTTGGGAAGTCGAACAAGTGCATCATTAAGCTCGTCTTCAAGATCTGATAGCCTGTGGGAAATCTCCTTAGCTTTTTCTTTGTTCTGAGCTATCTCCTGCTTCAGTTGTTCTGCTTCGTCTTTCTTCCCCTGGGCCATCATCTGGCCAATGCTTTTGGATCCAGCATTTACAGCAGCCGCTATGGCGTCATTTTCCACCTGCAGTTGCCGGCGGCGCTCGTCCAGGTCTATGATTTTATCGACTAGATCGAGCTCTTTGAAGTTCTTCTTCTTAAGGCCCTCTGTTACTCTTTCCCTTTCCTGCCGGAAAAGCTGTATTGGAAGCATAATGATTTTTTAAGCAGCGCAAATATAAGCAGTAACTGCAGCAGATACTATTTACTGATCCTTACCAGGAGAATACCTGACACAATTAAGCCTGGAACAATCCAGGCCTAAAAGAACTTATAATCAGAGAGGTGTACCTCCACCATGGTATTATTATGATCTATGGCACCTCCACTACGTTCAGGATATCATTCAGGATGTGCTCGCTGGTTACATTTTCGGCCTCAGCTTCATAGGTAAGCCCTATCCGATGCCTCATAACATCATGGCAGATAGCGCGAACATCTTCCGGTATCACATACCCCCTGCGTTTGATAAAGGCATAGGCTTTAGCTGCAAGTGCCAGGCTGATACTGGCACGCGGTGATGCTCCATAGCTGATCAGAGGCTTAAGCTTACCGAGTTTATATTCCTCCGGAAACCGGGTAGCAAAGACTATATCAAGAATATACTGCTCGATCTTCTCGTCCATGTACACTTCCCGAACCAGGTGCCGCGCCCTCAGGATATCTTCCGGGGTTACAACGGGATTGATCTTTGCCATTCCGTCCGGGTTAAGGTTGAAACGTATAATGCTCCGTTCCTCTTCCTTCTTTGGATAGCTGATCACGATCTTTAGCATAAACCTGTCTACCTGGGCTTCCGGAAGCTCGTACGTTCCCTCCTGTTCTATTGGGTTCTGCGTAGCAAGCACCAGGAATGGCTCTTCCAGTCTATATGTACTATCTCCTATTGTCACTTGTCTTTCCTGCATAGCCTCCAGGAGAGCGCTCTGTACTTTCGCAGGAGCCCGGTTGATTTCATCCGCAAGTATAAAGTTTGCGAATATCGGCCCTTTACGTACGGCAAACTCATGAGCCTGGGGATTATAGACCATTGTTCCCAGCACGTCTGCAGGTAATAGGTCAGGAGTGAACTGGATCCTTGCAAATTTCGCATGTATGGCTGCTGCAAGTGACTTAATCGCCAGCGTTTTCGCTAATCCGGGGACTCCCTCCAGCAGCACATGACCATTAGCGAGCAGCCCGATCAGGAGCCGCTCCACCATATGTTTCTGTCCGACAACCGTTTTATTGAGCTCCATCGCGAGGAGATCAATGAACGCGCTTTGTTGATGAATTCGTTCGTTAAGTTCCCTTATGTCCAGAGAGGACGCTGTCTGCTCCATGTAGTGATTTATTTAAGGCTGGTGTATTGGTTCAAAAGTAAAAACATGCGTCTAAAAATAATATCCCGTTTTCCTTTTTAACTTTTTATAAATCAATACCCTCCAGACATGCTTCACCGGCTGTATTTGGAATTTGGCTGCTGAAGATTGAATTTTGCGCCACCTATGGATAATTTTGAAGAACGCTGGGCTCAGGTCGAGAAGACACTTGAGGAAAGATTTGGCAAGGTCCCGGACATGGAGGGTATTTTGTTTCTGATCGGAGTCAATGAACTGGGGCGGATGCCCGAAAGAAAAAAGTTCACAAAAGAGCAGAAACAGGATTTGATGCATATTGCTGTTTGCAAGCTGTTGAGCCAGCACGGCTATTATGAATTTGTTGGTTTGGACGAAGAGGGCTGGCCACACTATCAGGAGGTGGAGGCCGTACCGATTACTGGGTTAGAAGGTCAGGAGCAGTTGTTGAAGGAGTGTGTGATCACCTATTTTACGTGATAAGTTGAGGTTAACAGGTGTTGAGTCCCCCGCCGCTTAACAAAAAACATGTTAAGTACTTATAATCATTAGGTTAAGCACTGGCTGGTTTTAGTTCGGCGATCTTATAGACTTCATTTTTGTTGCAGAAATTATAAACAAAATGAAGACTCTATCACTAATTCTCGCAGTATTATTTTCCTCCTTACTTTTCGCCGGTACGTTTACCTATGATCGTGTCCAGTTTATCGAGACTGGCTCCGACTTCAAGATGAGTCAGCAGGTCGTTGTTGAAAAAATCGGAACTATCATTCTGGACCGTAATGCTATAATTATTGACGGTAGGGAGTACAAGCTCAGGGAAACAAAGGATCGCTGGAAGTATAGAATTAAAGGCGGTATTGTTCAGTTAGATTATGACCAGGGCAACCTCGCCGCAGTTCGAATGCATCAATATAACCAGATATATAAGTATTC
>CAMPJV010000113.1 GCA_946886975.1 uncultured Taibaiella sp.
TAGTTACTCCGTATATACCCCGTATTTAGCCCGAATATACTCCGTATTTACTCCGTATGAAACCCGCACAGAACCCGTGGGAGAGGCGGTTGATAGGGCCTGAAGGAAGTTCAAAATAGCTTTTCAAATTCTGATGAAAGACGGTGGAAATAGATCGAAGAGAGAGAGGTTGATTGATGAAGCGTCGTTTGAGGAAGGCTTCAATTAGTGAGGTTTTGTATCTTGCCGCCCTTATGAATAAAGAGATCGTTGTAAGTGGCATCCGATCGACTGGGAAGCTTCATCTGGGCAACTATTTTGGCGCAATAAAGAACTACGTGAAGATGCAGGAGGACTATAACTGCTACTTTTTTGTAGCGGACTATCACTCCCTTACTACACACCCTGATCCTAAGGACCTGAAGGCAAACGTGTTTGGGGTGCTGTCGGAGAACATAGCGAGCGGGCTGGACCCGGAAAAGGTTGCACTATATGCCCAAAGCGATGTGCCGGAAATACCTGAGCTGTACCTGATGCTGAATATGCTGGCCTATAAGGGGGAGCTGGAGAAAGTGCCCACCTTTAAAGACAAAGTGAGGCTAAATCCAGAAAACGTTAATGCAGGTCTGCTGACCTACCCGGTATTGATGGCGGCAGATATCCTGATACACAGAGCAGTGAAGGTGCCGGTGGGGAAGGACCAGGAGCAACACCTGGAAATGGCGAGGAACTTTGCCCATCGATTTAATGGAAGATATGGTGAACTATTTCCAGAACCGCAGCCATTCAACTTTGGGAGTGAGCTGATAAAGGTGCCAAGTCTGGACGGGGCAGGGAAGATGAGCAAGAGTGAGAATGTGAACGCTACTTTGTACCTGGCAGATGATGATGACACCATACGCAAGAAGGTGATGAAGGCCAAGACTGACCAGGGACCGACAGAGCCGAATAGTGAGATGCCAGAGTATATACAAAACATCTTCCTGCTGATGCACCTGGTGTCGAAGCCGGAGACGGTGGATATCTACAGAAGTGCGTACAACAACTGCACTATCAGATACGGGGACATGAAGAAGCAACTGGCTGAGGATATGGTCGCGTTCATCAGCCCGATAAGGGAAAAGACAGAAGCATTAAGAGGCGATGAAACCTACCTGAGGAAAGTGCTGAAAGAAGGAGCGGAAAAAGCGAGAATGCAGGCCAGCCAGACGATAGCAGAGGCGAGGAAGAAGATCGGTATCAACTACTACTAAATCGGACGGTTAAGAATTTTGAAGACATCGTGGATTTTTATCCTTACGGTGTTATATTGTGGGAAGTAAGCAATGCATCAGCTCCCAAACGTAATACTTGTAGAACCCACTACAGAAACATGGCTAAGCCTCAGATAAAACATATAGCAGTAGCAGGAAATATCGGTTCGGGTAAGACGACTCTTACTAATGTACTCGCCAAGCAGTTTAAGTGGACCCCGCACTTCGAAGATGTAGACCATAATCCGTACCTGGTGGACTTTTACGGCGACATGAACAGGTGGTCATTTAACCTGCAGATTTACTTTCTGAACCGAAGAATAAAGGAGCTTATTGAGATACGCAAGGGGAGGGACACTGTGATACAGGACCGGACGGTATACGAGGATGCACACATATTTGCTCCTAACCTTTACGAGATGGGGCTTATGACGGCGAGGGACTTTGAGAACTACACCTCACTATTTGCCACTCTGAAATCGCTGATACAGCCGCCGGATCTGCTTATATACCTGAAAGCATCTATCCCAAAGATCGTTGACCAGATACAGAAGAGGGGCAGGGAATATGAGGAAAACCTGAGGCTGGACTACCTGAAGCGGCTGAACGAGTTTTACAACAAATGGATAGAAAAATATAAGGACGGGCCATTGCTGGTAATAGAAGTGGATAATGTGGACTTTGCCGAGAACGATGAACACGTGGCGGAGGTAGTGAGGAGAGTGGATGCACAGGTAAATGGATTATTTTAGCACCTGTAACCTTTTTGTCTTTTCATCCGATAGAGTATAGATACCACAGCCTTCCAATGTTGAGAAAATGAAAGGATGCATACCCTTTATCCTATACTTATTACTATTGCCCTGGCTGTCGACGGCTGGCGTCCTTAAAGGGAAGATAACAGATAGTAGCGGAGAGGAACTGCCGTTCGCAACTGTGTTCATCCAGGGAACGACAATTGGTACCAGCGCAAATGCCCAGGGAGAATATCGCCTGACTATATCACCCGGTACGCACAGAGTAGCCTGCCAGTACATCGGGTACAAGCAAAGCAATTTTACGGTTACAATTACAGCGGATGAAGTGATGGAGCATGACTTCAGGCTTGACGATCAAAGCCTGGAGATGAAGGAGCACGTGGTGAAGGCTACTGAAGACCCCGGCGTGTATATTATGCGGAAAGTAATAGAGAGAAGGGCATTTCACCAGAACCAGATCAAGGCCTTCCAGACCGGTATATATTTGAAAGGAACGTTCAGATCGAGGCAGGCTCCGAACAAGGTGCTGGGGCAGAAAGTAGACGCTACGGAGATGGGGCTTGACACTACCGGGAAAGGAATTCTTTATCTATGTGAGGAGATCGCTACCTACTACAAGCAAAACGAGAAGGAAAGGACGGTAATACACTCCGTAAGAGAGAGCGGAACTCCTAATGGACTGGGGTTCTCCACCTTTCCGGAGGTGATCAGCTTTTATGACAACAATATCCAGATAGCGGACGAGATCAATCCCCGGGGCTTTATTTCGCCTGCGAACGACCTGGCGCTCAACTTCTATAAGTTTAAGCTGGAGGGAGACTTCAACGATGGGAAGAATACGATCTACAAGATAAAGGCTACGCCCAAGAGACAGTATGAGCCTCTGTTTACAGGATACATCTACATAGTGGACGAGGAGTGGGCGATACACAGCCTGAACATGCTGGTGACTAAGCGCAGTAATATGGAACTGATAGATACGCTAAGGATTGAGCAGGTGTATCTACCATTAAGGAATGATACGTGGGTTATTAAGCAACAAGTTCTTTATCCTACAATGAAGATACTGGGCTTTGATTTCACGGGGTACTTTGTGACCGTTTATAATAATCAAAAAGTAAACCAGCCAGCGCCTGATTCCATCTTCAATGAAAAGATCATCAGTGTATATGAGCAGAGCTCCAATAAGAAGGATACTTCGTTCTGGACGGAAGCGCGTCCTGTGCCACTCGAGGCAGATGAGCATAAAGACTATATTGTAAAGGATAGCCTAAGGCTCAGGTATGAGGATCCGGCCTATAAAGACTCGGTAAGAAGAAGGGGCAACAGGATAGGCCTCATGGATGTGGTGCTGAGCGGGATAACCCATACCGGTAAGGACGAGAAGTATATTTTCAGGACGAACTCTCTACTGACGGGACTGGCGAACTATAACACCATTGAGGGAGTAAGTATTGCCCCTAAGATATTCTGGAGGTATAACCTGGATACATTTCACGCGCTCTCAGGTGCAGTGGGTTTGAGGTATGGATTTGAGAACACTCACTTTAATGCAATTGGCAGGGTAGGATATACTGAAAGATCGAGAGAATGGCGAGGCAGGTCGTGGACAGTGGGTATCGAGGTTGGGAAGTATGTTTTTCAGTTCAATCCAAACAATCCAATTGAGGGGTTGTACAATACGATAGGCACATTATTCTACAGGAAGAACTATACAAAGATCTATGAGCGGTGGAATGCTGCGGCATTCTTTGGAAGGAACTATGGGACGGGGCTAAGGTGGAACGCACAATTTGCTTTCCAGAAGCGCATTCC
This sequence comes from uncultured Taibaiella sp., assembly GCA_946886975.1. The sequence goes on from CAMPJV010000113.1 coordinate 3,806, forward strand.
CATTTCTAATACTACTGACTTCAGTTTTGCCAAGCCAGAGGTGGGTGGGTTTACTGAGAACATTCCGACCGAGTTTAAGACGATGCTTTGGGAGGAACACAACGCCACATTGCTGAGAGTTACCGTTGCCTATCAGCCAGGCTATACTTATACACAGTATCCTGATTACCTTGAGGCGCACGGCAGCGAAGCCCCTGTCTTCACTATACAATATGAGAAGGGAATACCAAACCTGTTTAGCAGTAAAGTGGACTTTGATAAGTGGCGCGTGTCCATGCGTGACAATCTGGGCCTGAGGCTGCTAGGTAGCTTATCGTATAATGTTGTTGCAAGTGGCTTTCTGAATACCAGCTATGTCAGTATTCCAGACCTCAACCATCTAAACGGGAACCAGCTTCTGCTTGCGTCTCCATACCTTGAGAGCTTTCAGCTGGCTCCCTATTATATATACAGTAACAAGGAGCCGCTATATGGTGAGCTTCACCTGGAATGGAAGCTGAAGGGTTTTCTTACTAACAAGATACCACTGTTGCGACAACTACGTTGGTACCTCGTAACCGGCGCTAATGGGTTTTATGCTAATGATGGTCTGTATCATGTGGAAGCATTTGCAGGGATAGATAACCTGGGGTATGAGAAGATGCGCTTCCTAAGGCTTGATGTAGTGCAGGGATGGAACAGCTTTAACCAACGTATGACAGGTATACGCATAGGTATAACGCAAGATGGACTGCTACGGGTGAACCTGAGTGATACTAACGGGGAGTGGTAGTAGGCTGTTTTGGGACATTTCGGAGAGAAGGGGAAGGGGTGATTTGCAGCTGGTATTCTTTTGTTGATAATTAAACAAGAGTAACTTAGGCGCTCATATAATATTTAAATGACTTCAGATCTAAGATCGCGGGCGACCCTTATCAGCCTTTTCTTTTTATTTCTTATTGTGCTTGTTCCCGGAACCGGCTCCCATGGAGATATGACCTATTGGGAGGCATGGGCTATAAGTAATGTTCGTGGTGGATTGAGCAATACTTATTCTGGAACGACGGATTATCTTCCTCTTTACCACTATGTGCTTTACATATATGGAATCCTGCAGGGAAGTGAGGAGGCAATAATAGCACATATAAGGTACCTGAAGGTAGTAACCGTTCTATTTGACCTGATAGGACTATGGGTGGTGTACAAGTGGATAGAGAAAAAGGCGGACTTTACTTACCTGTTCTTTGTTTGTATTTTCAATCCAGCCTTCTCATATAACAGTATTTTGTGGGGACAAATTGACGCGATACAAAGTGCCCTGGTATTTGCCGCTTTCTATTCATTGTTCAGGCGCCATATTATAGTTAGTGTACTTCTGATCATTTTAGCATTAAACTTAAAACTCCAGGCTATAATATTCCTGCCGTTATATGGGATTATGCTTTTAGACGCCTGCTTTGCGGCAAAGAAGTGGAAAAGCTTAGTTAAGGGTATAGCGTGTGCGTTGGTGATGGAGGTGGTGATTCTTTTACCATTCATTCAGAATGAAGCCGGCCGCGAGGGTTTACTAAACGTTATCACGAACTCAGTTGGGAAGTTTGGTTATGTTACGTGGTTCGCCTATAACTTTTGGTGCCTCTTTCTAACCAAATCAACAGAAATACCGGATAGCACGATATGGTTTTCAACTATAAGCTACAAGACTGCCGGACTTGTCCTGTTTTTCACTTCTTCCTTTTTTGCAATGCTGCCACTACTAAGCCATATGTTTAATAATATCTTTTCAAAGGTCAAGAGGCCAGCAGTTCGGGAACAGGTGTGGCTCTCCGGTGCGCTGATATCTATTTTGTTCTTTTACCTGAATACTGAGATGCATGAACGATACAGCCATCCGGCATTTTTATTCATCATAGCTTATAGCTTTTATTCACGACGCTTTTTTCCGCTGGTATTAATGTCCCTTGCTTATTTCCTGAATTTGGAAGGCATTCTTCACTGGCTACGTCTTAATAAGTACAGTACTTTAATATTTGACCCCGCTTTTGTTTCGTCCATATACCTTATCTTGATCATATACCTTTTCTATCAGCTGTATGGATTGAATAAACATGTGAGGAGTTCAGATGTCACTATCAAACCGTTGGAGAAAGTTTAGTTGTAGTGAACGTTCACGTATGCACCCGACATCTCTTTTTTTAAATTAAAGTCCATGTTTTCCCGGTCTCTTTTTCATAAGTTTTTGTTCTTAGGAATTCTTTTATTCTTTTGCCACACCTATTATCATGACATGTTGTTTATGTTTCCCTATGGTATACATACGGGAGCACAGGCTGACAGATTAGCTGTTGCCATTAGCTTTTTTGACAATGGAATGAACTTCCTTAAGCCAGCAACCTTTAGTCAGTATTCTAAAGGAGGCATAATTGGAGTAGAATTTCCTATACAGGCGTATGTAGCAGCAATAATGGGGAAGATTTTCGGGAGAGACCAGATCAGCTTTTTCTTCCGTTTGGAAGATACGCTAATAGCCTGCGCCGGATTATTTTTCCTATTCCTGGCGTGTTATCGGCGGACCAAGAGTTTCTTTATTTCCATTTTATGCCCCCTATTTATTTTCTGTTCGCCGGTTTACATAGGTTACACCTGTAACTATCTCCCAGATGCTGCCGGCGCATCATTAGCGATGGCGGCGTTCTATTTTGTACTTGATTTTATCGATCACGAACGAACTGAGACCTTTGCCATTGCAATCTTCCTGCTGACCCTTGCTGCACTGATAAAGACTTCAGTGGCAATATACCTCATAGGCTTTATTGGTTTTACATGTATCGAGAGGCTTGTATATTGGAATAAGTATAATTACAAACAGACTTTAGCGCTTGCCGGGGTTTCTATTTTTTCAGTAGGTGCTTTGGTCTTCAGTTACTTGTACATTAAATACCTTAACACAACTTATGAAGCCTGGTTATTTCTGAGTAGGGCCAGTCCGTTTTCAGGATTGGAGGACTTCCTATACTACATCAATGTATCGTTTAAACACTTATGGCTAAACGAATATCTGGTACTCCCGCAATACCTGGTTCTGGCTGCGGTTGTTTTTTCTGCTATTCCATCTCTTCTGAAGAAGAGAGCAGGAGTAAGGCAGCTTTTGCTGGGCCTGTATTATTGCATTGGTGCCATGTGTGTATTTCTACTAATGGGGAACCCGATGCAGGGACATGACTACTACTTCGTTTCAATATTTATCCCGTTTATAGCGTTCATAATGCTTATTTCCAGCATAGAGCTCGGTAGTTTTCAATATTCGAAGGAAGGTGCAAGAGCCATTAATATTGCGATTACTGCTGGAGCCACTGTGATGTTCTTTTTTGGTGATTTTTACCATCATCAGCGTCAGCGTCCTGACTATCCTGGATTTAGCGCCTATTATCGTACCTATTGGATGACTAACGCAAGCGAGTTTATGGATAAAATGAAAATACCCTTTAAAGAAAAGATTGTAGTGCTTAACGAACCAGAGCCAAATCTGTCATTACTTTACTTTGATAGAAAAGGCTACGTGGTCGAACCACAAAGGTGGGGGAGAGATATTAGCTTTGTGCAGCAATTAATGAAGGAAAAAAGCTTAAAGTACCTTGTGGTAGAGGAAAAGCAGAGGGAGGAGTTAATGTCGGGAAGCCGGGGAATGTTCAATAATTTTGAGCTTATGGCCGTTCAGGACCAAATCGCTCTCCTTAAATTTAAAAATGCCAGCGGACCTAAGGGTTAATCTTCAATAGGAAGTTATATGATTTGGGCTGAATACAGAGCGGGAGTTCATCCTAACAGCGCAGTTGTGAAGGCAAATACGATCGTAAAACCACCTGGAGAGTGCGATCTGGTGTAAATACGAGCAGAAAGTAGAGGGATTCATAAATCATATTTCCTTAAGCAGCCAGAACTGTTATTTTTGTTTTGCCAAAAAGCGATCTATGCAATCATT
>CAMPJV010000114.1 GCA_946886975.1 uncultured Taibaiella sp.
CCCTTATTCAGAGTACTCACCACACTCGGTGAGACCACCGAGGGAAAGACCCTGCTCATATTCAGAATGCAGTTTGCTTCTAAAGAAGAGTGTGATAAAATAAGAAAGTTCGCTCCAGAGAAGAACGAAGAGAACTTTGACAAGCTTGAAGCTATACTTGGAATTACCTATACAGCAGGTTGAATATTTAGATAGAGTTGAGAAGAAAGCTCCCCAACCGTAGCCCGGTCCCTTGCAAAAAGTAAAAAGCCTCCCACGATGTGGAAGGCTTCTGTGAATCGGATTGGACATTTCTCGAACCAGCTCTTAACCGATAAAGGATTATTAAGCCAGGTATATACTTTTGCATAAAGTGTTTGCATGTCCCGCTTTTTGATAATTCTCATCATTGCTTTGTTTGCGTGCCAAAGTCTGCTTGCCCAAAAAAAGTATGTGCTTGATTTTGGGTGTTATATTGGGGGCAATGCGTACGATCAGGTTCGAGACATTACGACAGATGATTCTGGCAATATCTATATAACGGGGGGCACTTCCTCTACCAATTTTATGACTACTCGGGCAGCCTATTCCGATAAACTGAATGATCGTGGCGTTAACGTAATGGATGCTTTCATAATGAAATTGAACAGTGATGGCAAATTGATATGGTCGACATTATTTGGAGGTCCGGAGTATGACCGGGCTTATGCGATAGAAGTGGATAACGGAGGGTACATATACGTTGCCGGCAGAGCAGGCAAAGGATTGCCCACTACTGAATATGCGTTCCAAAAATCTTTTGCAGGAGATACTAACGCTAACAAATTATATGGCAAACAGGATGGCTTTGTGGCAAAATTTTCGCCCGATGGCTCAAAACTTGTATGGTGCAGCTATTTTGGTGCGGCAGATAGAGGATTTATTCGGGATATGGCATTGGACCACAATAACGATATATATATAGTAGCTACAGAAGCGTCCGCCGACTACATGTACATTACCGAAAATGCCGCACAGACACAAAGACAAGGAGGATATGACGGGGTCGTGGCGAAAATTGCTACAGATGGCAGCAGAGTATTATGGGCTACGTATTTGGGCGGCTCGGGAAACGATTTTATAGGTCCATCAATAGGAATTAACAGCAATCAGGATATCGTAGTGTGCGGGACGACTAATTCAGACGATATGATGATAACGGAGCATGCCTTCGATAAAAGCTACAATGGTATGGAAGATGTATTTATTGCCACTCTAAGCAATAATGGTTCACAACTGTTACTGGGTACATATATAGGAGGTTCAGGTGCTGATGGAACTGAAACCCACAATCTCTCCATTGACAAGGATGATAACATTATTGTAGCTGCTACTACATCATCTGAGGATTTCCCAGTTACACCTAATGCTTATCAAGTGAAGTATGGTGGAAGTGGTGGAATAAACAGTGGGTTACGAACAAACTACCCTTTTGACGGATTTGTTGCCAAGTTATCCGGCAATGGTTCTCGACTAATTGCTGCGACTTATTTAGGAGGCAGTGCAGGAGAAGGATTGGAGGGTGTGGATACGGATAATGATGGGAATATTTATTGTGGTGGCAGTAGCTACTCCAAAGAATTATCAGAATTCAATAGTCATTTTAAGAATACTAAAAAGCGTAGCGCTGACCAAATAGTGGCGTGCTTTGATAAAAACCTTAATCAATTAATAGACTTCAACTTCCTGGGTGGTGAAAATATAGATTATGGACGTACGCTTTGTGTGGACAAGCATGGTAATATTCTTATTGCCGGAGAAACATCCTCAACAACCTTTGCGGTTAAAAATAGCTACAACGGCGGTAAGCAAGACGGATCTGTTGCTAAATTTCGTCTGGAAGAGCCATAATGTCTAAGTGTTAACATGGTTGGATATCGAAACACGGTATAATGCTAAAAGCCGCTCTATGAGCGGCTTTTACATTCTGTGAACCTCTTGGTACAAATCTCGAACCGTTTTATAGAGAATTTGAGAAGATTGGGTTCTATGCTACGTTAGAAGTTGTTCATTAATTTTGTTTGAGTCATGGATGCCGCAAGGCACTTATAGCCGCTAGTATTTTGTAACGCCTTAATTAGTAATTAATCGATGGCTCCAATTTCATACAGATGTGCAACACATGAGGATATTAAGCAATTAAATGATTTGCGTATCGATTCCTATTCTGAATTTGAAAAATCGCTTCCCAGGGATGGATGGGCAACCCTAAATGCAAGCCTGCATGATAACAGTAAACTGAAAGAGGTTTTAAGTAATTCGCGCGCTTTTGTGGGAGAAGTAGATGGCTGCATCGTAGGTATGGCCTTTCTGGTAAGTAATGGCAACCCTACAACTATATACCCCGCTGAGTGGTCATATATAAGAATGGTAGGCGTGCATCCTGATTTCCGCGGGAAAGGCATCGGAAAAAAACTCACTTGTATGTGTATTGACAACGCACGTGAAAATGGAGAAAAAATTATCGGACTGCACACATCTGAGGTGATGGATACCGCCCGGCATATATACGAAAGTCTCGGCTTTACTGTATATAAAGAAATAGACAGGATATTTGGCGTGCGCTACTGGTTATACAAAATGAACCTGTGACAGGAGAGTGTTTTTCGGTGCTTTGAAAGTATTCTAGTAGAATTGGGTAGTTGTAAATAGACCTTTTGGTACTCGAACCGTTTATATTTGAAAATGAGGAGCGTAAAAAAGCAACAAATAAAAGTAAAAACAAAAGCCACTGAATTTCAGTGGCTTTCATATTCTGTGATCCCGTTGGGACTCGAACCCAAGGCCCATACATTAAAAGTGTATTGCTCTACCAACTGAGCTACGAGATCAACCGTATGTTCTCTCGAACGGGACGCAAAGATATGTATATCCTCTTTTTCGCCAAAAGTTTTACTTCATTTTTTAGGGAAACCCTTGCGAGCCTTTACAGTACTGGCTATACAAGCATGTGAATTACAATTATCTAAAAGTTCACAACCAGTTTTACGTTCAGCAGCCTTGATGTAAGGCGATTAGGAACAGCGAAGGTTTTGCCGCTTGTCTGGTCCTGAATCCAGGAATAGGAGAGGGTATTCTGAATCCCGAGAAGGTTAAATACCTCAAGGCTGGCCCAGATAGACTCGAGGTTTCTGAAGAAGCTATGCGATGGGCGGTTCTTTCTTGCGCCATCGAGCAAAAGCGCTGAGAAGCCTATATCTACCCTCTTATAGTCTGGTATCCTGAGCGTATCGCCATATCGCTGCTTATCGGGAGGACCGAAGGGAAGGCCAGTGGCATACATGAGATTGATATGGGCTTTGAAATTCTTGTTATTGGGCAGGTAGTCTTCGAAGTACATGCCCAGCATAAAGCGCTGGTCTGTAGGGCGAGGAACATACCCTGGGAAGATGCTCGTGCTGTCATTTCCTGCAGCGTCCTTTATATCTATCCTGTCGTCTGTCACATCTTCTTCCGCCTTCATCATGCCTATGCTCACCCACGAGGTGGCATCCTTGACAAGATCGCCGTACAGGCGTACTTCACCGCCATAGACATAGCCCACCCCATTGTTCTTACCAAAATAGCGGATGCGGACGTTGTCGTATTCGTAGGGCACTATATCCCATAGCTTCTTGTAATAGAACTCGGTGGTGAGCTTGAATGGGCGGCTATACATCTTAAAGTTGTAATCTGAGCCCAGCACGAGGTGCATTGATTTCTGTGCCTTCAGGTCTTTGTTCACATTACCATCGAGGTCTCTCATCTCCCGGTAGAACGGAGGCTGCGCATAGAGACCGCCGGCAAGCTTGAAGACGATATCGCGCTTCCAGTCAGGCTTATATGCCAACTGGAGACGAGGACTTATAATAAACTCGTCATTCAGCATGTTGTAATTAAACCGCACACCTGCGGACACTGTAATGCCCAGTGAATCATTGAAGCGGAAGTTGTCCTGCAGGAAACCTGAGAAGCGCGTATAGTTGAAGTCGGAAGTTGAGGTGTAAAGGCGCTTCATCTCGAATGCGTCGGGGTTGTAGGGTTGGTTGTGGTTAGATGAATCGCGACGCTCCCACTCATGCAGCTTATCACTAATGGAGGTGAAGTTCGCATCGACCCCCCAGCTAACGAAGTGCTTTTTGGCATCTATGGATCCGCGGTGTGCGATGTTGCCAACATTTACCTTCAGATAATTTCGGGCATAGTTCTGGATGAGGCCTGTACCCAGATAGGTCTTTATCTGTCCGAAGTTCTGCTTTCCAAGATCTGTCTCCAGTTCGCCAAGGAGATACTCGCCAAGGATATCGTATGTCTCCCGTTCATTAGTCTGGAATCCCGAAGCCAGTAGCTTTAGCTTCAGTTTCTCATTAGGGTGATACGTGGTAGATATGCCGCCAAAGCGGGAGTCGAACTGGTCTATCTCGCCTCCCTGATAGAAAACACGGAGCTGGAAAGCCTGGTTGATTACTCCAAAGCTGGTGGTCTGCTCCTCGGGGTAAAAGTTGAAGCGGTTGCGGGCATAATTGCCTATCAGCTCCACTTCCCATTTCTTGCTAAGCTGGTAATTTACCAATGCCTGGAAGTCAGTAAAGGAAGGATTATATACACCTTTAGTAGGTTGCGACTGGAGCAGGTATTGATTGCTCTTGTGGCGGAGGCCTATGAGATAGGTAAGCTTTTCGTTCTTAGAGGCACCTTCGAGGTGAATGCTGGCACCAAGAAGGCTGAGCATGACACCACCACTAAAGGACTTCGGCTTCTTATAAGTTATATCGAGCACACTGCTCATCTTATCACCATACTTTGCCTGAAACCCCCCAATAGAGAAGTTCACATTTGACACGAGGTCGGCATTGATGAAACTTAGCCCTTCCTGCTGGCCAGAGCGGACAAGAAACGGACGGTAGATCTCAAAATCATTTACGTAGACAAGGTTTTCGTCGTAGTTACCGCCTCTTACATTATAGTTGGACGTAAGCTCATTGTTGGACCCTACCATTGTCTTGATGAGGCCTTCTATGCCACCGATGGTGCTCGGCAGCTCATTAGCCTTCCTTGCATCTATCTGTACTGCTCCTGCGTCATAGCGTATGCGGTCATCCTTTACAGTGACCTCTGTAAGCGTATTCGCTTTCTTTTTAATGGTGACACTCAGTTCCCGGCGCTCACCGGCAGTTAGATTCACTGACTTCTTAACCAGTTCATAGCTGACATTGGAGAATACGATAGTGGATTTGGTTCCTGCGGGAATCTCCAGCTCATAGGTGCCGTCTGGCTTGGTGGTGGTGCCAAAGCTTGTGCCCTCTACAGCTACTGTGACCAGCTCTACTTTATTACCCTGATCGTCTTTTACGGTGCCATGCAAGGCTCCGTTTTGAGCGAGAACAGTTAAAGACGAAAAAAGGAGAACAGTAACAAGACCGAGGTATCGCTGGAACATAGAACTATCTAACGTGGATTAAGTTACATTTATTTTCCAACCTGCTTCAGCCTTTTTATTGTATCGGCAGGATCAGCGGAAGAGAAAACGGTATTGCCGGCTACGAGCACATCGGCACCTGCCTCAATGATCTCTGCAGCGTTGTCCAGCGTTACCCCGCCATCAATCTCGATAAGGGTGGAGGCATTCCGGGCTGAAATGATCTGCTTTAAGGTTCTTGTTTTCTCAATGGTCTTATGAATAAACTTCTGCCCTCCGAAGCCGGGGTTGACGCTCATCATACAGACAACATCTATATCCGTAATGACGTCCTCCAGCAGGTAAACGGAAGTATGAGGATTAATAGCGACACCGGCCTTCATTCCCAGTGCCCTGATAGCCTGGAGGCTGCGATGAAGGTGCGTTGAGGCTTCATAGTGGACGCTGAGCACATCCGCGCCAGCCTTCGCAAAGTCCTCAAAGTATTTCTCCGGCTCTACGATCATGAGGTGAACGTCCAGAGTTTTCTTTGCTTTCTTTTTGATGGCAGAGATGACAGGCAGCCCGAAGCTGATGTTCGGCACAAAACGTCCATCCATAACATCGAGGTGAAACCAGTCAGCCTCGCTGTTGTTGATCATTTCTATATCCTTCTCGAGGTGGAGGAAGTTTGCAGAGAGAACTGAAGGTGCGATTAGTGCCATTTGGTACTTTTTATGTGTTATCTGAAGCTGAAGCTATAATTTTCGCTGAACTCTTTTTACGCCGTCGATAGCTTCCTGGTACCGGGGAGCGAAAGTGAGCGCCTGTTTATAGTCCTGAAGGGCCTCAGTGTTCTTATCCATCAGTTCGCTGGACAGTCCCCGATTGTAGTATGCCTCAGCATCAGTGGGTTCCAGCCTTGTTACCAGGTCAAACTGCCGCCAGGCCTTTTCAAGCGAGTCCTGGTTGAGGAGAATCCAACCTATGCCGAATATAGCTTTAGTATAATCCGTCCGATGGACAACACATTTTTTGTATTCCTGCTTTGCCAGTTCCAGTTTTCCCTGCTCCTGGTAAAACATGCCTTTGGCATACAGAGGCGTGACGTCATTGGTATCTACCTTCCAGGCGTTGTCGAAATACTGCAAGGCGGTAGGGTCCTTTTTCGCTGCGTAGAGCAGGCCAAGCTGGATTATTGCTTCCTTGTAGTTCGGATCAACCTGGATAGTGGTTTGAAAGCTCGATATCGCCTTCGAAGTATCCTTAAGGTCTTTATAAATTAACCCTTTCAGGAAATAACCCTCTGGGTTGACTGCGTTTTTGCGCAGCACTTTATTGATAGTTGCAAATGCTTTGGGATAGTCTTTCAGGAACACCTGCATCTTGGCAATTTTGAGCTGCGCGAGCTGGTCGTCAGGGTTTAGATTTACTGCCCGTTCCAGCCAGGGGAGGGAGCCGCTTATGTCCTTATGCTCGAACATGAGGTCCGCAACCGCACTGAAGTATTCCGCCTTTGTGGAGTCAAGCGTAGCCGCTTTCTTAAAGTCTTCCAGAGCTAAAGTATCGTGCTCCATCCTGTGAAGCATATTGCCTCTCTGGTAGTAAAGGTTTGAATTGTCAGGGTCGCCGGCAATCTTATCGGTGATCGATCTGATCTCAGGGTTTTTAAATGCAGGGTGGTCAGTGACCTGTGTTGTGGTATTGCTCTGCTTGCAGGACAGAGAAAACAGCAGTGTGGCTATGAGAAGAAGGGACCAGGTCCGCACGAATTTCATTATGCAAATTTACGAAATAATACAGACAGGTCAGGGGGTAAGGTTTTGATAAACACTGACATAGGAGTGACACATATTGATTTCTACTTACTTCTTAATAAGTGGTTAACCAGTAACTAAACAGTGGTTAAACCTCTGCCATTGCTTCCCTGAAATAAAATGGTTCTTCATTTTTGCATCATCAGAAATGACCAAGCGAAAATAAGCAGCGAAGGATTCAAACAACAATAACAAAGACAATGACCATCTACAACCTACAACAGCAGAAATCCTTCCGGCTTTTTTGTATACCAGCAAATAGCGACATAGCAATAAAGATATTTCTGTTCGGTGCGATACTGACGTGTATTAATGTGATCGCGTTTGGTTTCTAAGCCTTTGCTTTGGCAGATGCCAATAGAACGTATCTGCGATACCTGTCAGGACAGATCAGAGCGGTCCCTCATTGCGGCCTCATGCAATTCTACAGGCTTGCCCTTCCTGAGCTTCATGTTCAGCAATTCGACTCCGAAGGAGAATGCCATAGCAAAATATATGTATCCCTTAGGT
>CAMPJV010000115.1 GCA_946886975.1 uncultured Taibaiella sp.
AATCAGGTACACGGACGGCAGTTCGTATTGCATATAGTGTTGTAATGCACCCTACTATAACCAGGAAGAGTGAACTGTTCCTGTGAATATTCAACCTGGGTCCATTGCCCGTTGCAAGGGAGATAACTGAGAGCAATGCCAATATAAAACCTAAAGACGGCGCATATAGGAATCGATCGCCCATTGTCGACCCGATCGTAATAACCAAATTGGCTACGGGCAACAGTAATAAGAAGAATAAGATAATGGCGAAAGAATATATAGTCTTCTTTCTCAATGAGAAAATGGAATACACCAATAAGCCCAATACAATTAAAAGCGAGGCAAGCGCCACCGGATCCGCAAGGTCGGAAAGAGGAATCTGATTAAAAGAGTAGTCGCTGGACAATGTGAGGGGGAACAGCAGTAAGAGGAGGTATTTCCCGATAATCTTAAAGATGGTGCCGAAACGCTCTGATGAATTTGTCGCTGCAGCAAGTGAGTTATTAATAATTTCCATCTTGCCAGACAAGAAGGTCTCGTCCAGGACAAGATTTCGTGTTAATAGATAAAGAGCAGCAACTCCAATGAACCCTAAAGCAGGAATGATCTTCACCCGTATGGGCGCAACCGTGAAGAAATACAATCCCAACGGAATAACCAGCGCAAACATTATCGCGCTTTCCTTAGAGTAACAGGCTATTCCAAAGCAGAGAAGAGCGATTGCTAAAGCGGAAGACTTTTGAGCCTCAGCATAACGAAACGCATAAATAAAGCTCAATGCCCCAAAGAGAAACGCCATTATTTCGTCGCGGCTCTTAATATTAGCCACTACCTCTGTATGTACAGGATGTGCCATAAATAGCAAGGCTCCCAGGAAGAGATATTGGCTTTTTGCAGTTGGGAAGATGTGCCTGAGGAGCCGGTAAACTACGACGGCAGTGAGGGCGTACAGCAGTATGTTTATCCAGTGTGACGGCTTAGGATCGTTGCCATATAGCTCGTGCTCTATTGCAAACATTACAAGAGGCACAGGCCTATAGGTGCCGGAGTTGTCGTTGTTCAGGCCAACCGTCGAGCCTTTGGTAACAAGGTCCGGAATACCTGCAGTGCCTTGCTGGACAAAACGATTGTTTGTTGTGACGATAGGATCGTCGAGGACATAGCCAAATTCTGATGATTGTCCATAAAGGATAATGGCACCGATGAAAAGCAACACTTCAAAGAGATACCTGTATGGCTTGAGCTGGGACGTCTTTTCTTTTCCCGGAAGTGGCTTAGCCGGTTCAGGTTTTCCCTTAGTCTGTTTTTTAGCCATGTGTAAATATGGTGATTTAGAACCTGCTTTCAAGGTGAGTTAAGTGACCAATCACAAAAGCTCACCAGGCACAGTCCGAAGGCATCTATAAAAATAGTGGAAATCAGTATATTAGGGTAATCATTTGGAATGAAAAAAAATAAGGCAAGAGGTAATACACAGGCGGCTAAACCCGGGCAGGTTCCACGTAATGACCAAACAGCAGACCCGCAAGGGAGCAAATCAACGTCCAGCCCTAAGCTGAAGTGGCTTCTGGTGCTGAGCATATTCGCCGCTTCCCTACTCCTTTACGGTAACACTTTTACTCACCAGTTTACTTTAGATGACCCGGGTATCGTTAATAATAATAGGATTACGAAGGCGCCAGTAAGCCTCGAAAACATTAAAGTAATCTTTTCCACTCCATTGCGAAGGGGGCAAATGGACATAGAAAACTCACTTTACAGACCTTTTACTAAGCTATTCTTTAACCTGGAGTGGAACCTATTTGGTGGAAGTGCCACAGCCTTCCACATCGTAAACGTTGTTTTATATGGGATATTAGGAGCGCTGATCTATCTGGTCCTATATGATGCACTAAACAGGAAATGGGTGTTGCCCTACATTATAGCGCTTCTATTCATATTTCACCCTATCCACACAGAGGTAGTGGCCAACGTTAAAAATGGCGAGGAAATACTGAGCATGATAGGCATCATGGGTGCAATGAGGTGTATACAGTTATATTTTTCTACTAAAAAGAAGTGGTGGCTGGCAGGGGGTGCCGGCCTATTCCTGATGGCTTTATTTTCAAAAGAATCGTCTGTGGTGGCGGCCGGACTGTTCCCGCTGTTTATCTATTACTTTATTGCGACAGATAAAAAGCATATTCTAAAGGTATCCGGAGTTATGCTTTTCTGCGCCCTGGCGTTCCTATTCTGCAGGTGGCGAGTGCTTGACGGGCTACCTCAACTTAGAGTAAACCCACTGGATAATCTACTTGTTCTGTGCCAGGATGGAGCAGAGCGATTTGCAACAGCTACAGGCCTGATGGGCGTTTATCTGTTTAAATTCGTGGCTCCGCATCCCCTTTCCTGTGACTATTCGTTCTCCTCTTTTGAACCGATAAACTTTGGTTCACCCATGTTTCTAGTGTCAGCATTAGTGTTCACTGGATTATTTGTATATGCGATTAAGGGTTTCAGAACCAAGGGGCTGGTAAGCTTTGGCATCGGGTGGTTTTTCATCGGGATGGCCATAAGCAGTAATATCTTCATACTTATAGGCACCTCGTTTGCTGAACGGCTGCTATTCCTGCCGTCATTAGGGTTGTGTATCAGTGTGGTTGGGCTTGCTGCGAAATTAGTCGGAAGGGTGCAAGAGGCCCCTTCCCTAATCGAGTCCTTTAAGTCCTCACCACGTTTGTGGATGGTGTTTGTGCCTGTGTTTGCACTGTTCGGATTCAAAACCATAGACAGGAACGCAGTCTGGGCGAATGATGTGGAACTGTTCGCTACGGACGTGAAGAACTATCCAAATTCCGTGCACCTACTCTTTTATATGGGCAACCATCAGTGGGGGATGGAGCCGCAGGAGGTGGTGGATGAACAAATAGAACAGCTAGGCTACTCCCCCGACCAGGTGACTGACTCTGCGCAAAAGGAAGGCATGCTCGTCATCCATTACCTGTCGAGGGCATATAATATATATCCAGAGCTGCCAGCTGAATCGTATTACTACCTGGGCAAGGCTTATAATGCAAAGCGACAATTTGACAGTGCCCTATTCTTCCTTCGGAAGTCCCTGACCAGGTATTCGACTGTGACGACTGAGGCATACTACCAGATCGGGCTGGTGTATAAAAGCACTGAGCAACTTGACAGTGCATGGCGCTATTTATCACTGGCATATGAGGGTGACCCTAAGAACCCGGCATATATGAACAACTTAGGTATTCTTTATTGTACGCTCAATAAACCGGCCGATGCATTGCCTCTTTTTAAAGGAGCACATGCGATAAACCCGAAAGCAACGGACTTTATGAACAATTTAGGAGCGGTATATGGAAACCTTGGACAGCCGGACAGTGCGATATGGTGGTTTGAACGGGTGCTGGACGTAGAACCTTCAAATACCGTTGCTCTGAACTTTTTAGACTTCACGTGGCGCAACAAGGGAGAAGTAATGAAGGCCGATGAATATAAAAGGCGGGCAGAGGCATCGGGAACCCGAAAAGGTGTGGCAGGGTTCTAAGGGATAGCGAACAGGGATGGAGCCCTATTGAGCTGCCGTTGGTAAGTCTTTCCTTTTAAATATTAAAACGAAGTTGTCGGATGTGGGAGCGTAATTGAGCGCCTCAGCGCCCCATTTGTATATAGAACCGGATGGCTGCATATCGGTAATTCCTACTATGGAGTAGTTGTCCTGTGCGTATATTGTGAACCAATCGAAAATAAGCGATGGAGCTCCGGGGCTTCGCAGCCAGGAGTAGTTTACAACGCAAGAGACTAAGAATTTGGGCTTCGCGGCCTCTATTTCCTTTATCATCTCCTTCTGCATCTGGAGGTTATAAGCCTGAGGCTCGACAAGAGCATAGGTATAAATATAGCCGGTGGCCGAACGACGATCAGCATACAGGAATATCTGTGGCTCGGAACCCATTATGGCAATTTTGTCGGTAGAAGAACTGTTTCTTTTGATGTAGTCAGCTATTTCTACTGACTCGACGAAAGGATTAGCACCGTAATATGCCTTAGAAACTTCAAGTGGTTCTGCGGCCATGTAATATGCCTTAGCAGATGTGACCACGGAGATAAAGATCACCGCGAATATTATCATAGGAACGTAGGCGAGGGACCGGAGCTTAAGGAACCGGGAAGCCAGATCGGAGAGGTAATATATAGAAATGGCAGCGAGGAGCCCTACAGCGGGCAGAAAGCTTACGAAATAATGGGAGCGAAAGAGCAGGCCAGGGCAAACCGTAAGGAAGGCAAATAGTGCAAAGAGCACGGCGATGATCTTTTGGGTGAGTGAAAGGCCGGAGAGAAAGGTGAGGCCAAGGCCAGCAAAAAAGAGGATCCATATGACCTTAAATTCTTCCCACATTGGCGCGAACATCATGGACAACAACATTTTGCCCTCTTCCAAGGACACCCGCCCGACATACTCGGAGGCGTAGGTAACGGTCCAGAACCAGAACTTATCGAAAGCTCCGGCACCCAGTAATATAAGTACCGTCAGGAGGTATGGGATAACGGCTCCAATGGAAAAGCCAAATCCATGGATGGCAACTGTACTTATCTTCTGCTTTTGGTGCAGCCAGGCTATGAGCAAGAGGGAGAGACCCCCGAAAACAATGAAGAAGACCGCCTGCTGCTTCATTAGAAAAGCCAGTCCAAACATGGACCCTGATAATAGACCGGCGAGTAAGGAAGCTTTGTTGTAGTAGCGCGAAAGGAAGAACAGCCCAAGGGAGACAAAGAAGCCAATGAAATGAGTGGCGTGAGCTGCAAAGCCTAAAAAGGCCGGACTCAAGGTCATCAGGGCGTAGACGGAAGCCGCAAAAAAGGCGATTTGTGAATTGTATAACTTCCTGAAGGCCAGGAACAGAAATACGGAGGTAGCGGCATTAATAAGGAGAAGTCCTAAATGGATACCAGAAATGGTGGCGCCCAGGACTGACATTAATAAAGCATACATGGCGTAAGTGCCCGGCAGCTTCATATTATAGGCGGACTTGTAAGGTGCGACCCCTTCTAAAATCAACTTACCGATATAGGCATACTCCCCTTCGTCTCTTTCAAGGGGAATATCAAGAAGGCCAAAACGGATGAGCGCTACGCAAAAGAGCACAATAAGAAGCGCTATGAGGTTGGGGTCAAAACGGGCCGGGGAAGCTTTGGCAGGCTCCTGCGCTACCGCCGAGCGTTTTTCATTCTTAGCTGGAGCCTTCTTTACAATTACTGGAGCTGCTCTCTTAGACATTGTGATTGAGGTGATCAGGAAACATATAAAGATAACAAAAAGGTTAAGTAGATAGTAGTGCAGGGGAGTAAGGGCCTAAGAAGATAATCCCGCCAGTTCCGGAGAAGAGGCGGGATCGTAGTATCTGGCGGCAAAGAAGGCTACATGTTGTCGCCTTAATAAGCCGTAAGTTTCTTTTTCGTTTTCAGGATGTTCTCTGCCATTAGCTGGAAGAGTTTCTGACCAACCTTTCTTGACTTGTACTGCTTGTTGACCTCGTTGAAGGTGAAGCCTCCCACCATGGACTTGTCAATGTCTTTATTATCAACCTTCCAGTAGTCGAGAGGATGACGAGAGAAGAGCGCTAAGTGCTGATCTGACAGGGGATGGATATTCTTGGAAGCAAAGCCGGCAGCTGTCTTTGGGTATTTGAATGTCAGTTCGATAGGATCTTCGAGGCCATCGAGGTAGAATACTACTTTGTCGCCCATATTGAGGGGGAAAGCCTTAAAGGTAGAAGTGATCTCTATAAAGTTGAAGAAGGGATATGAAAAAAAGCTGATGCCGATGTAGGATGCCTTTTTGTAAGGAGGAAGCTCACGCCCGATCAGGGACAACACTGCATTGTTCTTCGCATGTGGCACAAAGGGGTATGTCTTGATAAAATCCTCATCACTATTGTCGGACACCTGCAAGATCTTCGCTGCGAACCGCTCGAACTCTGAATTACTCTGATTTACGATTCCTGCTTTCACTTTATAGATGATTGACATGGTTTTTGGTAATGGTCTTTTTATTCCTACCACTAAGACAAAGCTGAAAAATGAGGGCGCTGCTGCAAACTAAACAGGCGGCGTTAACTCATGCTTACCAATTCGTTAACTTAGAGTTAGTAAAAAAACATACCAATTATAGTAAAAAACGAAGACTTAAATATATCTGTTATTCTCTATTGTAAATCAGTAGTAATCAGAAAGCATTTCCCGCTGAAAGGGGCCCTGGGAGACAGTTTAAAGAACATGATATATATATTGGTGGAAGTAGACGGAATGCTTGTGGACTGCCGATAAAATACCAGGACTCCCTACAGGCAAACAGAGGCGCAAGACAACATATACAAGAGGCCGAGGGATAAAACCATCGGGACAGATTAATCTATTTTGTAATAGATAGCGGCGTATCCAATGAAGAAGACGAGAGCTATCGTGAGCTATGGCAGATAAGCCTGTGTGCAGATGGCGGGGAGCCAGGCGAATGCTCCCATGTAGAGGCAGGGGAGATGGGTAGTAAAGCCTAGGATAAGCCTACGATAAGTCTAGGATGAGCCTGGGATAAGTCTGGGATGACTCTTCGCAGAGCCCCTCAGAACATGTGGCAAATACTCATTGAATGTGGTGAGAAGCATGTGTATATGGGATGGTGGGATCATGTGAAGAGGTACTGTGGTCGAAGAGGCAATTTAGCTAAACATTGTTAAGATTTGAGCAGTTGCCGGCAAAGGGAAGTTCTTTTTCAATAAATTGTGTTGTTTAAATATATCATGGATGAATAGACCTATTCGGAAGGTTGCGGTGATAGGGTCTGGGGTGATGGGGTCGCGGATTGCCTGTCATTTTGCAGGAATAGGGGTGGAGGTTTTGCTACTGGATATTGTGCCAAGGGAACTGACACCGGCGGAGCAGGCGAAAGGACTAACACTGGAAAGTAAGGCGGTGAGAAACAGGATAGTGAACGAGGCTTTGCAGGCAGCATTGAAGGCGAAGCCATCGGCGGTATATACTAAAGATGTAGCGGCGAGGATAAGGACGGGCAATATTGAAGATGACCTGAAGCATATATCCGACTGCGACTGGGTGATGGAGGTGGTGGTGGAAAGGCTGGATATTAAACAGAAGGTATTTGAACAAATAGAGCGACACAGAAGGCCGGGCAGTCTTATTACCAGTAATACTTCGGGAATACCTATTCACCTAATGAGTGAAGGGAGGAGTGAGGACTTTCAACAACACTTCTGCGGGACGCACTTCTTTAATCCGCCAAGATACCTAAGGCTACTGGAGATCATACCAGCACCGAATACAAAGAAGGAGGTGATAGATTTCCTTATGGAGTATGGGGACAGGCACCTGGGGAAGACAACTGTGCTGTGTAAGGATACGCCAGCGTTTATTGCCAATCGCGTGGGGGTGTTTGGGTTTATGGCGGTGTTTCATGCAATGCAGGAACTGGGGCTGAATGTGGATGAGATAGATGCTTTGACAGGGACGGTGCTTGGAAGGCCTAAGTCGGCAACCTTCAGGACGGGGGATGTTGTTGGGTTAGACACTTTGGTGCATGTGGCCAAGGCGTTGCCTCAGAATGCGCCCAACGACGAGGCAAAAGATATATTTAAGATGCCGCCCTTCCTGGAGAAGATGGTGGAGAATAAGTGGCTAGGTGATAAGAC
>CAMPJV010000116.1 GCA_946886975.1 uncultured Taibaiella sp.
TAGACTGGAGCATGTAGGCTGCGCTCGTGGGAAAGAGGAAAGTCGACTTAGCAAGCCTATGTGAGTTTAAGAGCGATAGGGCATCGATAGGATAGTGATCGAGCAGCGATCGGGTATTGATGGGGTGGAAAAGCCGAGGTAACTCCTATGTAACTTCGGGTGAGAGCCGGTGAAGAAAGGGAGGAGAGGCATACTAAAAGCATGGTGAAAGCATAGTGAAAGCATAGTGAAGGCATAGATAAAGCATACCCAAGGTGTTTATCACTAATATAAAGGCGGTAGAAAAAGCGAGGGATTACTTGATTTCTTCGTACTCGATATAGTCCCCTTCCTTGACCTTATTGCTTTGAGCTGGCGGGTTTTGAGGCTTTTGCATGTCTTCCATCTGCTTCTGCATCTGTTGCATGCGTTTTTGAGCGGTACGGGTGATCTGGAGGATTGGGAATACAAACCTTACGATGAATCGGAATATCATCACAAGAATGAAGGACCAAAGCAGGATTCTAAATAACATATGGGGGTAAAGGTACTAAACGGGGGAGACAGGGGAGTTAAGGAAAATATAATTACCACAGGATGTTTTTGGAAAGGAAATAAATGCTTAAATTTGCAGTGGAAATAATTAAAATGGAAGGGGACGCGATGCGGTCCCCTTGTTTTTTGTCTATGGGAGAGGTAATTGAACAGATCAGAACTTTTCTGGAACCATTACTAGAAGGAACTGATGTGTTTGTAGTAAACATCAAGATTAAACCTACTAACAACATCAAGGTATTCCTGGACGCTGACAGTGGCATGTCGATAGACAAGTGCGTGAAGGTGAACAGGAAGCTCTACTCGCTGGTGGAAGAGAGTGATATGTTTCCTGACGGGGACTTTTCGCTGGAAGTATCCAGTCCAGGAGTGGATGAGCCGCTGGTGAGTGACCGTCAGTACAAGAAAAACATAGGCAGGACAGTGGCTGTGACGCCAGTGGAAGAGGGGCCGGACAAGGTGGGAGTGCTGAAAGAGGTGAAGGAGGATAGCATAGTGCTGGAGATGAAGGTGGGGAAGAAGAAGGAGATAAGCGTGGTAGAAATACCTTTTAAAGAAATAAAAACCATAATCGTTCAAATAGTCTTTTAAAAGTCAATTTCCCTGGAGGGAAGTAAAAATTGATAAACAATGGCAAGTATTAATCTTATTGATTCGTTTCAGGAATTTAAGGACGCGGAGAATGTAGACCGTCCCACCTTAATGAAGGTTATTGAAGATGTGTTTAAGACCCTGCTTCGGAAGAAATATGGCTCCGATGAGAACTTTGACGTAATCGTGAATGACCAGACAGGTGACCTTGAGATCTTCCGCAGAAGGGAGATAGTAGAGGATGAAATGATAGAGGATGACAACGTGCAGATACCGTTTTCGGAAGCAATACAGATTGACCCTGATTATAACATAGGTGAAGAGGTATACGAGGAAGTAAACGTGATAGACTTCGGCAGAAGGGCTATCCTGGCGGCTAAGCAGACGTTGGCAGCGAGGATAGGTGACCTGAAGAAGAAGAACCTCATGGATAAGTATGCAGACAGGGTTGGGGAGATCATAAACGGTGAGGTTTACCAGATATGGAAGAAAGAGATACTGCTGCTGGACGATGAAGGAAATGAACTGATACTGCCAAAGTCGGAGCAGATACCCACGGATTTCTTTAAGAAAGGAGAGACTGTGCGGGCAGTGGTGAAGAAGGTGGAGATGAGGAATAACACACCGATCATCATCCTGAGCCGGACACATCCTTCATTCCTGGAGAAGCTACTGGAGATAGAGGTGCCTGAGATAATGGACGGCCTGATAGTGGTGAAGAAGATAGTACGTGAGCCAGGTGAGAGAGCGAAAGTGGCCGTGGAAAGCTATGACGACCGTATTGACCCAGTGGGAGCTTGTGTGGGTATGAAGGGAAGCCGTATCCATGGCATCGTTCGGGAGCTTAGGAATGAAAATATAGACATCATCAACTTTACCAATAACACACAGTTGCTGATTCAGCGGTCGCTTACACCGTCCAAGATCAACAGGATGGAGCTGAACAATGAAGAAAACCATGCGGATGTGTACCTGGAACCAGACCAGGTATCCCTGGCAATTGGCAGGAAAGGGGTGAACATTAAGCTGGCGCAGGAACTGACAGGATATAGCATAGACGTGTACAGAGATGTGCAGGATGAAGGGGTGGACTTTGACATTGACCTGGTGGAATTCAGCGATGAGATAGAAGAGTGGGTGATAGAAGAGTTTAAGAAAATAGGATGTGATACTGCATTGAGTGTGCTGGATCTCTCAGTAGAGGAGCTGGTTCGCAGGACGGATCTTGAGGAAGAAACCATCAAGGACGTGCAGCGGATACTCCAGGCGGAATTCCAGAATGAGGAGTAAGCTCAGCGGAACTTAGGGTGTTAAACACCCTATAAATAGCGGAGCAGAGGCCTTTTTAGGAAGGCGCAATTAAGTAAAATAGCGTAGGTTTGTAGTTTTAGGCAGTAAGGCTAAAATCGCACCCCTGAGCGATTATTTTTTGACTAAATATTCGAATGGCAACAGTAACAAAGACACCAAGATTACTGGCAGCAGCCAAGGAGTTTAACATAGGTAAGGAGACCCTGGTGGAGTTTCTTACGAGTAAGGACTTCGAGATCAATGCCAGTAATCCTAACACAAAGCTGACGGAAGAGATGTACGACGCTTTGCAGAGGGAGTTTGCTCAAGACAAACTTGCCAAACGCAAGAGCGAGGAGATAGCTTTGCCTAAGGGCTCGATGATGGAGCCGAGGAAGCATAAGGATGAAATAGACCTTAGCATAAAGGCAAAGAAAGAAGAAGTGCCGCCTGCCCCTGTCGTAGAAAAGAAAAAAGAAGAACAGCCCAAAGCCGAGAAGCTGAAAGAGGAAGCCCAGCCTAAGGAAGCAGAAGCGCCAAAGGCAGAGGTGCCCACTGAAGTTGCAGCAGCTCCAGAACCTGTAGCGGAGGAGAAGCCGAAGAAGGCAGCAAAGAAAGAAGAAGCAAAAGAAGCAGCTAAGGAAGCAGCCACACCTGAGCAGCCAGCGGCTGAAGCAGGCGACGAAGCTGAACATATAGAAATGAAGGCCCCGAAGCTTGGCGGGCCGAACATCCTGGGCAAGATTAACCTGGATGAGATGAACCTGGCCTCCCGTCCAAAGAAAGGTGCGGCGGCAAAGAAATCTACCACAAAGAAAGGAGAAGAACCCAAGGAGGAAACTGCAGAACCGGTGGAAGGAACAACTGAAGCCGCTGCGGAGGAAAAGCCCAAGAAAGCGAAAGCACCTTCTAAAAAGGCAGCCGCTGAGAAGGCGAAAGAGGCAGAAGTGCCAGTAGCGCCTAAGGCGGAAGAAGCGAAAGAAGAGGACACAGATAAGCCGGAGCATATTGAAATGAAAGCTCCGAAGCTGGAAGGACCAAAGATCATTGGTCGTATAGAGCTGCCGGTTTCCAACCCATCTAAAGGCGGAGATAGTAAAGAGAAGAGGAACAGGAAGAGAATCCCGGTGCAGAAGAAGCCGGAGACCTTCCGCCCGGACCAGCAGGGAAGACCAGCAGGACAAGGCGGTGGTGTGGGCAGACCTATTGTGCCGGCACAAGGAAGATCATTTGGCCAGGGTGGCAACCGGGGTGCAGGCGGAGGCCGCAGCTTTGGACAAGGTGGCGGAGGCCACAGACCAGGCGGTACCGGACGGCCCCAGCGCGGAGCAGCAGGAACTCCCCAGCAACAAGAGATTGACGCTAAAGCAATTCAGGATAAGATACGTCAGACCCAGGCTAAACTTGCAGGCAATACACGTAACAAAAACCTTAAGGCCAAGTACCGTCGTAATAAGCGGGAGGAGATGGCTGAGAAGAGAGCGTCGGAGGAAAATACTGATGGCAACGTAATACAGGTAACTGAGTTCATATCGGTTAGTGAACTTGCGAATCTGCTGGATGTGAGCTTTGCGGATGTTATCAGCAAGTGTATGAGTCTTGGCATCATGGTGTCCATTAATCAGAGACTAGATGCTGAAGTAATAGAGCTTGTATCGAGTGAGTTCGGCTATGATGTAGAGTTCATTAACCTGGAGCAGGAAGCTGATACTGAAGAGGAAGAAGAAGAAAACGATGAGAACCAGCTGCCACGTGCGCCGATCGTTACGATCATGGGTCACGTTGACCATGGTAAGACCTCATTGCTGGATTATATAAGAAGCGCCAATGTAGTAGCAGGTGAGGCCGGTGGCATTACTCAGCACATAGGGGCCTACCAGGTAACTACCCCTGACGGGAAGAAGATTACCTTCCTGGATACACCGGGTCACGAAGCGTTTACGGCGATGCGTGCCCGTGGTGCTAAAGTGGCCGACATAGCCATTATTGTGGTAGCAGCGGATGATGCGATAATGCCCCAGACGAAGGAGGCCATTTCGCACGCCCAGGCTGCGTCACTACCAATGATATTTGCAATAAACAAGATCGATAAAGAAGGAGCTAATCCTGAAAAGATAAAAGAACAACTGGCGGGTATGAACATCCTTGTCGAGGACTGGGGTGGTAAGTTCCAAAGCCAGGAAATATCTGCCAAGAAGGGGTTGAATATAGACCTGTTGCTTGAAAAGGTTGGGCTTGAAGCAGAGCTCCTCGAACTGAAAGCCAATCCTGATCGCCTGGGTGCCGGCTCTGTAATTGAGGCCTCCCTAGATAAGGGGCGTGGCTTCCAGGCTACTGTTCTCATCCAAAACGGCACGTTAGAGCAAGGTGACATGGTAGTTTGTGGTCAGTACTACGGTAAGGTAAAGGCAATGTTCAATGAACGCGGCCAGAGAGTGACTGAAGCAGGACCATCAGCGCCAGTGCAAATACTTGGCCTGAACGGCGCACCCCAGGCTGGTGAGAAACTGAAGGTATTTGAGGATGAGAACGAGGCTAAGGAAATTGCAACCCACAGGTCGCAGATCCTGCGTGAGCAAGGCATACGTACTCGTAAGCACATTACGCTGGATGAAATCGGTCGCCGTCTTGCACTCGGCAACTTCAAGGAGCTTGCTGTAATTATTAAGGGTGACTTTGATGGTTCCGTTGAGGCATTGAGTGACTCATTACAGAAACTGTCTACTGAAGAAGTAGCTGTAAACGTGGTACATAAAGGTGTAGGTCAGATCACAGAATCTGATGTATTACTAGCTACCGCATCAGACGCAATCATTCTTGGCTTCCAGGTTCGTCCATCTATGCAGGCTGCGAAACTGGCCGAGCAGGAGAATATTGAAATAAGAAACTACTCTATCATTTACGATGCGATAGAAGAGATCAAGAGCGCGATGGAAGGTCTGCTTGAGCCTAAGCTGGAGCGGAAGACTGTAGCCAACGTGGAGGTGCGGGAGGTGTATAAGATTACCGGTACTGGTACAATCGCAGGTTGCTACGTCCTTGACGGAAAGATAGCTCGGAATAGCAAGGTGAACCTGGTGCGCGACGGTATCGTTGTGTTTAACGGCGAACTGTCTTCTTTGAAACGCTTTAAGGATGACGTGAAAGAAGTAGCTGCAGGTTATGAGTGCGGACTGATGGTGAAGAACTATAATGACGTCAGGGTGGGCGATATAATTGAAGCATACGAGGAAATTGAAGTAAAACGAACGTTGTAGCAAACTGAAATAATCATTAAACCGTTAGCCTTTTCAGGTTAACGGTTTGCTTTTTAAGTCACCTAGATAATATGGTGGCTACTACTTAACATACAAATTGAAGGACTAAACTTTTATGCTGGATAAGCTGGAAGCAATTAAAGCAAGATTTGACGACCTAGGAACGGCGCTTACCAATCCCGAAGTAGTCAGTGATAATAAGCGGTTTTCATCCGTAAGTAAGGAATACAGAAAGCTGGAGCCGATAGTTAACACCTATAAAAAGTACAGAGCCTGCCTTGAGGGAATCGACTTTGGGAAGGAAGTGCTTCAGACCGAAAGCGATGAAGAGCTGAGGGATATGGCAAAAGAGGACCTCGAGAAGCAGGAAGCTCAAAAGGAGCAGCTTGAGGAAGAGATCAGGCAGCTGCTGATTCCAAAAGATCCACAGGACGAGAAGAATGCGATAATAGAAGTGCGTGCCGGAACGGGTGGCGACGAGGCCAGCCTTTTTGCCGGTGACCTTCTTAGAATGTATATGCGCTTCTGCGAAAGAAAGGGATGGAAGATCGCTATTGTCTCCGAAACTGAAGGTACTGTCGGCGGTGTAAAGGATATTCAGCTTGAGGTAATTGGCGAAGATGTTTATGGTACTTTAAAGTTTGAGAGTGGAGTGCACCGTGTGCAGCGTGTTCCTGCCACAGAGGCAAGTGGACGGGTGCATACATCTGCTGCTACCGTGGCCGTGATGCCTGAGGCTGAAGAAATAGACTTCGAGCTAAAGGAAAGCGACCTGAAGATGGAAACTGCCAGAAGCGGCGGCGCCGGAGGTCAGAATGTAAACAAGGTGGAAACCAAGGTTATCCTTACCCACATTCCTACAGGCACCGTTATAACCTGCCAGACCGAGAGAACACAGCTTGGCAACAGGGAAAAAGCTACAGCAATGATGCGTACAAAGCTATACGAGGAGCAGGTGCGTAAACATGAGGAAGAGATATCCCGCAGAAGGAAGAGTCTCGTGAGCACGGGAGACCGTTCAGCGAAGATCAGAACCTATAACTATCCACAAGGGAGGGTAACTGATCATCGTATCAACATGACCGTTTATAACCTTGATGACTTTATGAATGGTAATATCCAGGAAATGATAGAAGCTTTGCAATTTGCAGAGAACGCGGAGAAGATGCAGGCCGGAGAAACAGTAATCTGATAAGCTAGTTAATAAACTATAACTAATAACCACACACAAACAACAAGATGACCAATCCTCATTTCTACTTAGTGTACTTCATGCGTTTCATTGCACGCCGCAGGCTGTTCGTGATTACATTTACTTTGATCTGCCTGGCTTTAGGGGTGCTGTTTTACCTGGTACGCCAGAAGAAGTATGAGGCTACAGTTGCGTTCTTTGTCAGCAACCCCATCCTCACTGATCGCTCGAATATCTTCGCCGGTGCGGTCTCTCGTTACACAGACTATTTCGGGGACGAGGATGACATCGACCGGGTAATTGCATTGGCTGAGTCAGACACTGTTGTCATTCAGACTATTAAGAACTCAGGTCTTGATAAGGCTTATGATATTGATCTTAGTGATCCGAATGAGAGGAGCAAGATAAAGAGTCGGTTTAGCAAAAACCTCGAAGTGAAGCGCACTGAATATAAGCTGCTGGAGGTATACTATACAGACAAAGACCCGAAAATAGCTGCCGATGTAGCAAATGAAGCAGTAAAGAATATTGGTGCCGGCTATAGCAACTTCTACAATTCGAGAAAGAATATCGTTTACGCATCTCTCAAAAAAAGCCTCAAGGCTGTGGACAGTTCCATTGTCTCACTAACTGATACCCTTGCTAGGCTCAGGGAGGAGTCAGGCATATACGACCTCATCAGCCCGAACAGGGTAAACCTGGTGAACAATTCTGTAAGAGGAAATGGCAAGGACATGGGCCGCTATATGGAGGTCATTCAGAACTTCGAGTCCGTAAAAGACATGATGGTAATAGACAGGTCAAAGTATCTGTCCC
>CAMPJV010000117.1 GCA_946886975.1 uncultured Taibaiella sp.
CACAAGAAGAATACGAAACGTATGTAGACGCAACACACTATCCCTACCGAACCAATCACATCATTGCAAAGCTTTATAAGGAACTACAGCCGCTATGTCCTAAAGTAATCCCGAAAGATGTACATTCTATCGGGTACCTGCCCGCACTTCACAGCAAGCCGAAAATCATGCTCTATGTAGTTTATGACAAGGGCGTGTTGAAACGCCTTGGGAAATAAGTAATCTAACAGACTCTAAGAACAGAAAGTCTACTCTCTGCCCAAAGCTCTTAATTAAGTTAAGGAAAACTCACCCACGCTATCTTAGCCTTCTTCTCCCTCCCCTCCTGGCTGATCATCATTACCGCATAGGTCTGCTTCTCCCTCTGGTAGTGAGATGAGTTGATAAAGCTGAACTGGTTCTTATCATCATCCTTAGGATTGCCAAAAAGCTGGAACTTCTCCGCCTTCCCTCCCGCCAGTTTCTGGCAGATGGTATTTGTACCTGATATCCCACTGATGCCGGCCACCTTCTCATTTCCTGACTTAAAGAAGTTCTCCCGATGGTCATTGTAGATCACGTACCGTGCGGTCGGCGTACTTACAAAATCATACGAATAGAAGCCTGAATTGGCAGCCATCATAAAGCCTATCTTTCGCTCAAAAGCCATGTAGCTGTGCGATCTCTTATGCTGGTCCATTGGCGCTACCTCAGTACTTGTCGATTGACGCTTTCTTACCACATATCCGTCAGTCTCTTTACCATTCCCGTCCAGTTCCAGTACGGCAATATTGCCAAGGTGCCACGTAGTGCTCGAGCTACCCCTGCTGCTGGTCGTTGTTGTTGTGCCTATTTCCTCAAAGGTCATGGTTGACGTGTAGTCCGGATTGATTATCAGGTCCTGTGGCATGCCGCTATACCCATCCTTCATCTGAAACACCGATTGCGCATATTGACTCACCTTCTCACCCACTACCGGCCTTGAGAACAGCACCGTCATCGTCTCAGCGTCCAGCGATGTATGTATCAGCATATAGTAGCTGGTAGTTTTGTTGCTCAGCAGCTTGCTCTTCGTGTCCACGAGTGTCACCAGTAGCATGTCCAGTGTCTTCATTCCTGAGTTATACTGCAGCACCGCCTGAGTTTCCTTAAAGTCTTCAGTTATCTTCAGTGGTCGATGAATGAACTCCTTAGAGCCGGCATTCAGTCTCGAGAACAGCACCAACGAATGATCCCCTCCGGACGAGGTCGTATTGAAGGAATAAGTACTAATGAATACGCTCTGTTCACCATGCACGGTCATTCCCAGGTAGCGTATGTATTTAAAGCTATGCTCAGCAGGTAGTTCATACACTGCCTTGTTGATCTCCCTGTGGTCTCCGCTGTAATGCGTTATTTCTATTCGGTGCTCCGATTCAGATGCAAACCCATCAAAGCGACAAATAGCATAGCAGTCGGACAGCACATCCTTCACTATATGGAATGTCTTAGGGTCTGTCCCTCCGAATGCCATAGCATATCCCGCTCCAAAGCCATACTTATCCAGCTCGCCTATCTTCTTGTCCTCCACCTTCACTCCCGTCACCGGGTCAATCACCAGCCTGAAGAGCATCGGCGTCTTCTTGATCACCTGCTGCAGGAACAACACGACCTTGCCGTTCATCTCATATATGCCTTTCACTTCTCCCCCTACCATCGAACCGTCTTCCCATTCAGTACCGTGGAGCTCCTTTTTCACCTTCACCCTTCTGCTGCTGTCATAGATGGTCAGGTTGATACCCTCCTTTTTGGTAAAAGTGAAGAACATCGTATTGCCGTTAGAGACCTGGAATACTTTGCTCTCCAGTCCGTCGGGCTCATCAAATGGCAGGCTATATTTTACAGAAGGGGCCTGCCCGATTGCGGCTACGGACATCAGGCAACAGAACATTGCCAGCACGATAGAATTTCTCATTTTCAGTAGATGTTAAGTCGGCAAGATAAATCCCTTTAAGAGTAATCACTATACATCAGTCAAAATACTATGCGAGCGAAGTCGTACCTATAAGACTAAACGTCTCAATAAGATATATATGTTCTCCTTGCCAACGATTGCCTATTTTAATACGTCTTTAATAGATAAATTGTTCCCAAACCTATTGTTTCATTTAAATCTTTCTCTATGCTTAGAAAAATTACACTCCTCTCATTACTGATCGTTGCCTGTTT
Source organism: uncultured Taibaiella sp. (assembly GCA_946886975.1). The sequence continues at coordinate 2,188 of CAMPJV010000117.1, forward strand.
TAACTCCTTCGCGGCCGTGGTACCTGTCATTACCGGCACTGCAACTTCGGCTAATGCCAGAGCGCCCCAGGGTTCCCAACGGTACATTCGTACAGTCTATATCATAACTGCAGCTGAAATGGCGGCCAGTGGTATACCGGCAAACTCGCTTATCAATGCTATCGGATGGTCGTACTCCGCAGCGCAGAGTATCGCAACCTCAGGAAATCTTAAGGTCTACCTTCAGAATACGACAGACATGGCCTATAGTAAGCCCAGCACCACCTGGACCAACAGCTCCAATGGGGTGATAGACAACATGACGCTCGTTAGCGATGCCACGGAAACGATCCCTTCCATTGTGGGCAACTTTGATGTCACCTTCTCCAATGGCTCACCATTTGTCTATACCGGAGATGGCTTATACGTCGCTTTTGAATACTCAAACCCTTCGGGCGCCATTTCTGGTAATAATACCGCCTTATGCAATAACGCCGCCGTGGGCGGAGTAGATGGCCTGAAGAATGCTTTTGGCACCTCAATGCCGGCAGCGGTAACAGGAACTTCTCTTTTCCGCCCCGTCACTCGCCTCGGCTATCCGCTTCCAAATGATGGTACGGTCCACGACGTGTATACGCTCGGCAATCTTCCCATCAGCCTGGCTACGCCTCACATTATCAGTGCAAGGATTATCAATTCAGGAGACAACGCGCTTATCAACCTGTCAGTTACATTAAGTGTTACGGGGGCCAATTCATTTACTGATGTTCAGGTCGTTAACTTGTTACCGGGCAATTCCACCATCGTCAGCTTTGCAGCCTTCACTCCGACTTCTCTGGGCACTAACTCAGTGAATGTAAGCATCCCTGCTGACGACATACTTACCAATAACTCTGTTACCCTCGGCCAGGACGTTACAACCACAGTACTTTCTTATTCTAATAGTGCTCCGCCAAGTTCATCTGTGGGCTTCAATACCGGCACGGGCATTCTCGCTGCGAAGTATACTGTTACGGCTAATACTGGAGTGCTGGGCATAAACGCTTTTATCTATAATACAGCCAACATAGCCGGCAATACTCTGACGGGTATCGTTCTGGACAACGCCGGAACTATCATCGGCACTTCCCTGCCTCACGTGGTAACAGCTAGTGAGCTTGGAACGAACGTTAACTTCCCGATCACGATACCTCCTGTTATCAATAATCAGGACTTCTATGTGGGCATCCTTCAGAGTGCTAATGCAGTTTCCGGTTATTTCCCTATCGGAGTTCAGCCAGAACCCCTGCCCGCTCGTCCAAATGCTTACTACAGCTTCGGTGTTGCCGGTGGCGCTGCAACCAATTACATAAACCTGGGCCGGGTAATGATCGAGGCAGTTATGTCTGGCTTTCCCCTTGCTGCTAATGATATAAAGGTATCCGTTGCCGCCGCGCGAAACGATGCACGCATCAGCTGGACAACGACCAGGGAAACAGTGGATTATTTTCATGTAGAGCGCTCCCAGGATGGCCGCCAGTTCACCAAGGTTGGACAGGTAAAGGGACAATCAGGGCTCTCCGGCAATGGTTATCTGTTCCTGGATAAGGATGCACTTTCCTCCAACGTACCTGCATGGCATTACAGGATAAAGCAGGTGGAAACTAATGGTGACATCAGCTACTCTGCCCTTGTGACTCTTAGAGTTCAGAACAGCAGCACCTTTGATCTTTCAGTCATTAATCCGGTTACCGACAGAATTCATCTGTCAGTCAACCTGGCTGAAGCGTCCAATGTGTCCATAGCCATTGCGGATGTTCAGGGCAGGAGCATCTACACGGCCAACAAGTCGCTGCATGCCGGCACTAACTACATCAGCCTGGATGACCTTGACAGACTCCCATCCGGCTCTTATCTGATCTCGGTAACTGACGGCAACAACAAGATATCCAGGAAACTTATTCAGCAATAAGCAGACCTTAATTCAGTAGATTAAAAAGTAAAAGGATGCCCTATAGCATCCTTTTACTTTTATCAGCAAGCTCATTTCAGGCCTGAAGGCAGTAGCTTCTATATCTTCATTGTCTTCACAAACCTGTCGTCGGTAAGTGCGTGGAGGAAGGCCTCAAGGTCCTGCTTCTCCATCTCGGTAAGGTTGAGCGGATCACGCAACACGCTATCCCTGTTCATTCCTGTAGGCAAAGAGGAGTGAGGATTATCATAGTAATCTATTACCTGGCGCAGGGTCTTAAAACTGCCATCGTGCATATATGGAGCAGTCACCGCTACATTGCGCAGGCCCGGCACCTTGAATTTACCTAAATCCTCAGGGTTACGGGTAATTTTATACCTGCCTGAGTCATTGTGCTCCTTACCATTGAACAGGCCTATGCTGCGAAACTCGTCTGCAGTAAAGTCGGGAGTAAAGTGGCACTCAAAGCATTTAGCCTTTACCCTGAAGATCTCCCTGCCCCGCACTTGCTGTTCGGTCATCCCGTTCGGCTCATCGTTCAGCCAGCGGTCGTTGGGAGTGTCCCCCGTCTCAAGGGTGCGTTGATAGGCAGCAAGAGCTGCGCCCAGGTTCTTCTTGTTGGGGTATTGCTTGTATAAACTGTAGAACAGGTTGCGGTACTTTGGGCTATGGTTTAAGCGATAGACTGCGGTAGGAATGGGCAGGTTCATTTCATTCTTGTCCGCAATGGGGAACAGCGCCTGCTCTTCCAGGGTGGCCGCCCTTCCGTCCCAGAAGAAGGATTCGCGCGCGCTCATATTTGTCACCGATGGTGTATTGCGTAAACCAAGGCGGCCATGCACACCCTTACTGAAGGCTGTGGTATCCGCGAAGCCAAATTCGGGCTTATGGCAGGAGGCACAACTGATCGTCCGGTTCTCAGAGAGGATGGGATCAAAGAAGAGCATCTCACCCAGCTTTTCTTTGGTGACCTTCTCAGGTTGCCTACTGAATGAGCTAAGCAGCAGTATTAATCCAGATAATGCGGCAAGTATGAGCCCTTTTTTCACAGATGCGAAAATATAGCAATCAGTTGATAGAGCGCCCTGCACGATGTTAAAATCTCCTGACTATTAAAATAGTACAAGCTACCTTTGCACCGCTTAAATAATAACTACATGGACTTCCGTATAGAAAAAGACACGATGGGCGAGGTAAAGGTGCCCGTCAACGCGTATTATGGAGCACAAACTCAGCGTTCCATAGACAACTTCAAAATAGCCCAGGACATTAATAAAATGCCGAAGGAGATCATTAAGGCCTTCGCATATCTTAAGAAAGCAGCGGCTCTAACGAATACGGAACTGGGTGTGCTGCCTGAAGAGAAATCGAAGCTCATCGGCCAGGTTTGTGATGAGATACTGGAGGGCAAGCTGGATAATGAGTTCCCGTTGGTGGTGTGGCAGACTGGTTCGGGCACTCAGTCTAATATGAATGTGAATGAAGTGGTGGCTTATCGTGCGCACGTCATTAATGGCGGGCAGCTTAGGGATCAGGAGAAGTTCGTTCACCCGAACGATGATGTGAATCAATCGCAGTCTTCTAATGATACCTTCCCTACCGCGATGCATATTGCAGCGTACAAGATGCTGGTGGATGTAACCATTCCGGGAATAAAGAAGCTGCGGGATACGCTAGCACAGAAGTCGAAGGAGTTTATGGGCGTGGTAAAGATCGGGCGTACGCACTTTATGGATGCAACGCCTATCACGTTGGGCCAGGAGATAAGCGGTTATGTTTCACAGCTGGACCATGGACTTCGTGCGATCAATAACAGCCTTGCTCATCTTAGTGAGCTGGCACTTGGCGGTACTGCCGTAGGTACGGGCATCAACACACCAAAGGGTTATGCAGAAAACGTTGCCGGAAAGATAGCACAGCTGACGGGGCTGCCTTTCGTTACGGCTGAGAACAAGTTTGAAAGCCTTGCTGCGCACGATGCTATTGTTGAAGCACATGGCGCGCTGAAGACAGTAGCGGTGAGCCTGATGAAGATAGCCAACGACATAAGGATGCTGAGCTCAGGGCCCCGCTCCGGCATAGGCGAGATACATATACCTGACAATGAGCCAGGTTCTTCTATTATGCCGGGTAAAGTGAACCCTACTCAATGCGAGGCGCTAACTATGATCGCTGCTCAGGTAATGGGCAACGATGTGACCATCAGTATTGGCGGCTCCAATGGACACTTTGAGCTGAATGTCTTCAAGCCCGTCATGATCTTCAACTTCCTGCACAGCGCAAGGCTGATAGGCGATGGATGCGTTAGCTTTAATGACAAATGTGCCGTGGGACTTGAGCCCATACAAAAGAACATAGACCAACACCTGCACAACTCCCTGATGCTGGTGACCTCACTAAACACTAAGATCGGCTACTACAAGGCTGCGGAAATAGCACAGACAGCACACAAACAAGGCAAGACCCTTAAGCAGACGGCAATTGATCTCGGATATGTTACCTCTGAGCAGTTCGATGAATGGGTGGATCCGAAGGATATGGTTGGTGAGATAAAGCTGTCGTAGAGCATTAGAGTACTTCAAAGGAAAGCACCTGCAATTGCAGGTGCTTTTTTCATCAATTAATTACTTTTAGAGTAAGATTGAAGCTATGGATACTTACAACCAGCCGTCCGACATTTTCCCACAGCCTGGGCCGCCGACGCAGGACGAGAAAACTATGGCCATTCTTTCGCATGTGCTCACGCTCGTTGTGGGGTTTATTGCGCCACTGGTGATATACCTTAGCAAGAAAGACCAGCCTTCATTTGCGCTTGAGCATGCGAAGGAGTCGCTCAACTTTCAGCTTAGCTTACTGATCTATTTCTTTGCGGGCTTTATCCTGATGGTGGTTATCATTGGCATTCTTATCCTGGCAGCAATTGGCATCTTTACACTTATCGTTGTGATCGTTGCGACATTGAAGGGAGCCAACGGAGAAATGTACCGCTACCCGCTTTGCATCCGGTTTATTAAATAATTCCGTTGCGTCCCAGGGTGGTTTTCCAATTCAGCTATAAAAGAAAAACGCCCCGGTGAGGGCGTCTCTAATATATAATCCATCAATAATCATTAACTCCAGACGTATTGCTTTTTATTCAGCAGCATTGCCTCGCCTGTTATTGTCTTATCGCCTGTACTGACCTCGTAAACTGAACAATCGTACAGTATACGGTTCTTCTCTGGAAATATCTCTCTGACTGTTACAACCGCCTCATATTCAGTATCTACGAACATGGGCTTCAGCCATTTCATGCTTTGATTCATATATACATGGCCATCAGCGTACCATAGTGCGCCAAATATCTTGGTAAAGACACTTGCACCGAGGAATCCATGGATGATGTTCCGGCCGAACATGCTGTCCTTGCCGGCTTGGGGGTCTATGTGCAGTGGGTTGACATCGCCACTTACCCTGGCATATGTATCCACATCATCCTGTATATAGCTAAACTTATGGCGGAATTCATCTCCTACTTTGAGCATATTTCTATAGAATTTTGCGCCAAAGTAA
>CAMPJV010000118.1 GCA_946886975.1 uncultured Taibaiella sp.
GAAAAGAAGATTATCCTTACCGAAGATCACGTTATTGTACGCAACGGTCTTAAGGTCTTAATAGAAAAGCTGGGTGCCTACAAGATATCAGGTGAGTATAACAACGGAAAGGAACTGGTGGATGCCTATCCTTTTTCGTCTGATCCTGACCTCATCATCCTCGACCTCGATATGCCCCAAATGGATGGAGCCGCTGTGGTTAAATGGATGCATGAGCACAAGGTAACGACCCCGGTGCTCCTGCTCACGTTAAATGATAATGAGGAACAGATAGTAAAGCTTTTTCATCTTGGCGTGAGGGGATATCTCCACAAGAACTGCAGCTCGGACACTATGAAGAAAGCTATCTCTGAAATACTTCACACCGGCTACTATCATGATGAGTTGTTTTCTAAAGCGATGCAGGGCTGGCAGGCGCCAACTCCTCACCACCAGCCGGAGGAGCACCTTACAGACCGTGAGCTTCAGTTCCTGAAGCTTGTCTGCCATGAAGACGAATACACCTACAACCAGATCGCCGACATAATGGAAGTAGGCCGCCGGACGGTAGACAACTTCAGAGAGTCAATTTTCGACAAGTTTGGTATCAAATCAAAGACAGGCCTCGTACTCTTTGCCATCAAGCAAGGCATCATCAAGGTATGAGTGACATCGCCTCAGAGCCATATACGACAACTGAGCATGGCTGCATAACACATTGCTGCCCTGCCATGATCTTCCCAGGTGCCGGCAGGCCCTCTGCCCCATGCTCCATCCATCTGTCCTGCTTTGAGTCCAGTATCTTTTCCCATTCCTGCGTGTTTGCCGGCAAAGTATAGTGCAATACACCATCAGAAAAGTTGAACAGGCAGAGCAGGTGCTGTAGTCCTCCTTCAGTTTGCCTGTGTAACACCAATCCATGCTCATCTATCACCGTGGCCCTGATATCGTTCTTGCAAAAGTTCCTCAGTACAGGATGACTTCGACGCAGCGCTATAAGTTGCCTGTGCCAGTCAAGGACCAGCATATGTTTCCCTGCACCGCGCTTATTCCATTGGAGCCTGCTTTTCTTATAGGTCTCCTCATCCTGCGCGTCGAGCGGCTCTCCTTCCCCTTTAAAATCTTCAAACTCCTTCTTCCTTCCTTCTCTTACTGCCTTCACCAGTTCTTCATCCGAATGGCTGACGAAATAAAAGAACGGAGACTCGTCTGCGTATTCTTCTCCCATAAACAGCATGGGTATGTAGGGCGACAGCAACACCGCAGCGGCAGCCAGCTTCACTCGTTCTGTATCCACGAGCATGCAGAGTCTTTCTCCTTTCACCCTGTTACCTACCTGGTCGTGATTCTGGTTAAAGACAATGAACCTGTCCCCCGGCATTCCTGCGGATGATATGCCATGCCTCCGCTTCCTGAACTTTACATATTCCCCGCTGTGCACGAATCCATCTGTATATGCCTTGGCAAGCTGCTCCATGGAACCAAAGTCTTCATATCTTTCCCTGCCCTTCCTGTGCAGGATCACATAAAGTGAATGATGAAAATCGTCGAGCCACTGCGCGTCGAATCCATACCCTCCTACTTCAGGCGCCTTCACTACCTTAGGACTATTAAGGTCGCTTTCCGCTGTCAGGTAAAGATGGCGGCCAAGCTTCTGCTCCAGCAGCCTCCTGCGTTCATACAGCAGGTCCCAGAAGCTGACTGCATTGGCATCAAAAATGGTATGTATCGCATCGAGCCGAAGTCCGTCAATATGGTAGACCTCGAACCAGAACAGCACATTATTGATAAAGTAATCCTTCACCCCATCGGACCATTCACCGTCAAAGTTTATGGCGTCCCCCCATGGTGTACAATACTGATTAGTAAAGTAAGGTCCAAACTGGGCCAGGTAATTTCCCTCAGGTCCCATGTGATTATAAACGACGTCCAGGAAAACCGCGATCCTTTTCTGATGGCAGGCATTCACAAGTCTCTTCAGTCCCTCGGGGCCACCATATGAATTCTGCACGGCATAGGGGAACGCTCCATCATACCCCCAGTTCCTGTTGCCGGGAAACTGCGCGACAGGCATGAGCTCTATGGCATTGACCCCTAGCTCGGAAAGTGCATCCAGGCGTGGGATGATGGCGTCAAAGGTGCCCTCTGGTGTAAATGTCCCAACATGCAACTCATACAGCACCAATTCCCGGAGCGGTTTGCCTCTCCAGCTATCGTCGTTCCATTTATAGTTGTTGTGAGCTACTATTTGCGAGGGACCATGAACACCATCGGGCTGGAAATGTGAGGCAGGATCGGGATAGCTTTTCTCCTCATCAGGTACATATAAGTATTTGGTTCCTGGCGCTGCCGTCACCTCTGCGACAAAATACCCGCTCCCGTCTTTCCGCATCTCTACACTCGACGACTTCTGGTCTAATAACCTGAGCGCCATCCTGCTCCTCAAAGGCGCCCACACTTTAAACCTGCAAACGCCCTCCTCACTACACCATGCCCCGGCTATGTCCATATTGCCCATTATGAATTCGGCGTTCAATAATGATGCCTTCATTGTAATTGTACAATAATTCCTTCGTCGCCACTCAGGTTCAGTGAGTTTTCAACGGGAGTGCCGACTATTTCTGGCACAGTCGAAAGGGCTATGGTTCCCTTGAATTTGTAATGCTCAGGCTTGTAGTAACAAGGGCGGTGTGTCAGGTTTAGAACGATGAGGAACTCGGGATACCCCTCAGCCATCCTTGTGAAAGAAATCACCTGCTTATCGGAAAACACAGGCTTGTAGATACCATGCATCAATGACGGTTCCCTCTGCCTCATTTCTATCAATTGCTTATAGAGCCTCAGCATCGAGTACTCATTGTCTTTCTGCAATTGTACATTATCCCTGTGGCTGGTTCTATCCTGTCTCAGCCAGGGCTTTCCTGTCGTGAAGCCTGCATGCTTGCTGCTGTCCCACTGCATAGGTGTGCGGGCCGGGTCTCTGCTCAGATTTTTCTCAGGCATGTTGAGGCCCTGCGGATCCCTCACTTCATCAAAAGGTATTGGCACATCACGAAGGCCTATCTCGTCACCATAATAAATTGTCGGAGTACCTCTTAAGGTCAGTAATAGCATAGCTGCTACTCTCGACTGCTGGATGCCAACCCTGCTTGTTATACGTGGCTGGTCGTGATTGCTCAGCACCCAGTTTGGCCATCCTTGCTCTGGCAGGGCACCTTCGTACTCATCTATTGAGCCTGCAATGGTCGCGGCATCCCAGGGTGCAGAGAGGAGCGTAAAGTTGAAAGGTAAATGGGCACCGTTATTATCCGGGCCATAGTAGCTCACCAATTTGTGTATTGGCAGGTATATCTCACCTATCATCATGCGCTCGTGGTACTGGTCCAGCAGCTTGCGCATTTCCTGTACTATTTCATGCACCTCAGGCTGATCGGTCGAGTACACTGGCAGCAATTGTTCATAGGTAGCCATATACGGCATGTAGTCACCGTTCACCGGATTGTTGCGGAGTTCCTTATCCTTGATCATATGCCACATCACATCCACCCGGAATCCATCCACTCCCTTGTCCAACCAGAATCTCATCACATTGTACATCGCCTCTCTCACTTCCGGATTTCGCCAGTTCAGGTCCGGCTGCTCCTTTAGGAAAGCATGATAATAATACTGCTGTGTGAGTTCATCCCATTCCCATGCTGTCCCTCCAAACATGGCCAGCCAGTTATTAGGAGGCTTACCATCCTCCGTAGCGTCTTCCCACAGGTACCAGTCCCGCTTTGGATTGTCCCTCGAGGACCTGGACTCAATAAACCAGGGGTGCTGGTCAGATGTATGGTTCGGCACCAGGTCCAATATGATCTTCAAACCTCTGCCGTGTACTTCATTCGCTAACCTGTCGAAATCCTCGATACTCCCAAATATCGGGTCCACGCCGGTATAGTCACATATATCGTACCCAAAATCCTTCATTGGGGATGGGTAAAAAGGAGAGATCCATATTGCCTTTATGCCAAGCCACTTCAGGTAATCCAGCCGTTGAATAATACCCGACAAGTCGCCTACCCCATCTCCGTCACTATCCTGGAAGGACCTGGGATATATCTGGTAGATCACTCCTGTCTGCCACCATGAATATTGCTGCTGTGCGTCAGTAGTATTTAATGCCATTCTTTACCGATATGCTCAATTAGCATAAAGACTATGCCCTTTGCAGACTGCTGTTAGTCAAATAAAATAAAAGGAAATGCCACCTGTCAGCTATGCCGGGCAAATAGCTTTTCTAGCGCCCAGGCCTTCAGCCTCATTTCTTCCCATTCCTGTTGCGGGTCGCTGTCGTATGTGATCGCTCCTCCGGTTTGGTAGGACAGATAACGGGTGGCAGCATTATAGAAAAGGCTCCTGATAACCACATTAAAATCAAAGTCACCGGCTGGGGTAATATATCCAACAGTCCCGGAAAATAATTCCCGGCGCGACTGCTCATACCGGTCTATCAGATCCATCACTTTAATTTTGGGTGCTCCTGTCATACTACCCATGGGAAAAGAATACCTGATAGCATCGGTAAAGTCATGAGCGTCTTTCAGTTTCCCGCTGATGGTGGAGATCATCTGGTGGACCTGAGGAAAAGAGTAGATGCCAAATAGTTCATTGACTGCAACAGATCCCGTCTCGCAGCTTCTGGCAAGGTCATTTCTCACCAGGTCGACAATCATTACATTTTCAGCTCTATCCTTTACGCTGCGTTCGAGAAGCTCCTTATTCTCATCATCACGTTTCGGGTCTTCATCCCTTCTGGCCGTACCCTTTATCGGCTGCGATCTTATCGTCTGGCCTTCTTTCATCAGGTATCGCTCGGGGCTGGCGCACATCATATAGTCATTCTCTTGTCTGTAATAAGCGGCGAAGGGAGCCGGAGAAAGATCACATAGTTTATTGTAAACTGTGAGTGGATCAATTATCACATCCTCACAATACCGCTCACAGCAATAATTGATCTCATAACAGTCACCGTCCGCTATGTGTTGCCTCAATATGTCAATGGTTGAAAGATAGGTTTGCTGATCAACGCGGCACTTAAATTCGAGCTCAGGAAGAGCATCATTGCCTTGTACAAAAACCTGGGTGATATCCTCATAAACCGCATCTGGATTAATACCTATACTTTCTATAGTGAGGACCTCCCTATTCCTTTCTATATAACAAACGATCTGAGGCGAGAAGAATTCAATCACTGGAAAGCTCCCTCTGGAACGGTGCCTGGATGACAGTTTCTGCTCAAGTGCATTCTTATAATCATAGTTGATGTGGCCGAACAGCCAATCCTTATTTATTCCGTGCCACTCCTTCAGACCGCCCAGTGCGTCTTCTCCTATCGTGTTGATCCGGAAAATGGGATTCACCCCCAAGAGAAATTCAAACTTGCTATATGCGGAATCATAGCTATTGCTGTCCAGGAAAAGAAAAATGCTGAACTGTTTAGACCAGATCAGCATTTGTTGCTTAATAATTTCATGTCGGCCGGCGGCCAGTGGAAAGGAAGCCCGTTGTCTTTGCAAGGCTCAGTATTTAAAAATCATCATCGTCATCATCAAAGTCACTGTCTTCACTGAAAAATCCAAGATCCTTGAATTCGTCATCCACGTCAAAATCATCATCCCCCTTCTTCTTTCCAACAGCCTTTTTAGACTTGGGTAGTTCAAATTCTTCAAACTCCTTATCAAGATCAAACTCATCTTCTTCATCGCTACCGTCATTATCATCATCCACGTCTACATCGTCATCATCATCATCTTCTTCTTGTTTAGACGCCTTTGAAGTTTTCTTTCCCGCTACTTTCTTTTGGGGCTTTTCCTCAGGTTCTTCATCTGTTTCATCCTCATCATCTTCCATTTGCTTAGCTGCTTTCGAGGATGACTTTTTTGCACCGGTAGCACTCGCGGGCGCTGCTTTCTTTGTTGATGTAGTTTTTGTAGAATTGGATCTCATGTCACTCGTACTATTGGCTGCGTAAATTTTTAACTGTTTAGTGAAATTGCCAAATTTTTTTTCCCTGTCTCTGCCTTTATTTTCAAAGCGCCCTGGAAAGTTCGATTCTCAGGATTAATTGCACCCGGCGTACAATTAATCGTTCTGAAATCAGTATATTCCCTTAATCTATTTTCAGCAGCTGATCCCTTCCCGTTCCATTCGATACGTACGCTATTTTTGTGCTCAGGTATGTCTCGACGAACGAACAATAGTCCTTGAATACCTGCGGAAGCTCTTCAGATGTTTTGCACGTGGCAACAGCTTTCTCCCATCCGGCGAACTCTTTGTAGACGGGTTCAACTTCAACGTCGCACAGATCATATGGAAGTTCCCTGGTCTCTTTGCCTTCTACCCTATAGGCAACAGCAGCCTGTATGGGATTAAACTGATCCATAACGTCAGCCTTTGTAACTATCAGTTTGGTAACCCCGCTAAGCATTACTGCATATCTCAGAGCCACAAGGTCAATCCACCCACAGCGGCGTGGCCTGCCTGTAGTAGCTCCGAATTCTGCGCCTGCCTTTCTTAAGGCATCACCTGTTTCATCCTCGAGTTCGGTAGGGAACGGCCCTCCGCCTACCCTGGTGCAGTAAGCCTTCGTTATGCCGTAAACATCTCTGATCTTGGAAGGTGCTACGCCAAGTCCGTTACATACACCTGCAGCGATAGTATTGCTGGAGGTTACGTAAGGATACGTACCAAAGTCAATATCCAGCATACTGCCCTGGGCGCCCTCAGCAAGTACTCGCTTGCCGGCATTTATCTGCTCCTCAAGCCAATACTCCGCATTAATGATCTTCAATTCGCGGAGCTTCTCCACCGCATCGAAGAAAGGAGCTTCAAAGTCCTCCCAATGAACCGGTGATTCATACCTGGATAGTATTTCAAGATGCTTGTTCTTTAACTGATTGTACTTCTCCTCAAAGTTCTTGCTTAGGATATCACCGACCCGTAGACCGTTCCTGCCTGTCTTATCCATATAGGCAGGCCCAATGCCTTTCAGGGTAGACCCTATCTTTCCCTTTCCCTTGGCCGCCTCGGAGGCTGCATCCAGTGCTCTGTGAGTTGGAATAATAAGATGAGCCCTGTGCGATACGAATAGACGGTCCAGGACATCCTTCTGCAACGGAAGGATCGCTTCGATCTCCCTGTGCAGTGTCACCGGGTCGATCACTACGCCATTTCCTATAAGATTCAGACAATGCTGATGGAACACTCCCGAGGGTATTGTGTGCAGTACGATCTTATTTCCATTTACATATAAGGTATGTCCAGCGTTCGGCCCTCCCTGGAACCGGGCAATTATTTCGTACTGTGCAGCAAGGTAGTCTACTATCTTTCCCTTTCCCTCATCGCCCCACTGCAAGCCGAGCAAAACATCTATCATTTGATTTTTTTAAAGGCGCGTAAAATTATAAACCTATTTGGTATTTCGCAGTTGCATTTTATAGAAGCCGGCAAGGTAAGATTTACTATGTCTCCTGCCAAGAGCTCTTCTCTTTCAATCCGTTCCTGCGTGTCCTGGAGCAGCCGGAAGGATCTAATCAGTGCTGGAATGGTTTTTATAAAGCACTATTTAACTCATGTCGACTGGTTGGATACTACATAAATATGGGGAATATGTTGCAAAATATAGAAAGAAGCCTGAATTTTG
>CAMPJV010000119.1 GCA_946886975.1 uncultured Taibaiella sp.
ATCTTCCTGTTACCACCATGCTGGGTGAACAACTGGGCGACACCTTCATCAGTCAGCTGGCGAATCCCCTTTTCCATCTGCTTGGTCTTCATCGGATCCTTATTCACCAGCTCTTTGAATATTTCAGGCGAAAAGGTGGGGATGCCCGTGAACTGTAATTCCTCTCCCTCTGTGAGCGTATCTCCGATCTTGAAGCTTCCGGTATCGAACAATCCTACCACATCGCCAGGATAGGCTTCCTGGATAATATCTTTATCCCTCGCCATAAAAGAATAGGGATTGCTAAACCGTACGTCTTTATCTATCCTGGTATGGTGATAATAAGCGTTCCGTTCAAACTTGCCTGAACATACCCGCAGAAATGCTATCCTATCTCTGTGACGGGGATCGAGGTTTGCATGGATCTTGAAAATGAATCCGGTGAACTTTTCTTCCTCAGGAGCAACGTATCTTTTGTCAGTTACGCGGCCGAGGGGTCTTGGAGCGATCTGAATAAAAGTATCCAACAGCTCCTTTACGCCAAAGTTATTGACAGCGCTCCCGAAGAAAACAGGTGCGATCTTTCCCTGCAGATATGCCTCTACGTCGATGTCGCCATAGACGCCCTCCAGCAGCTCTACGTCCTCCCTTAGCTGGCTGGCATCTCTTTCTCCTACCTTTTCGTCGAGGAGGCTGCCTGATAGATCGGGGATGGGAACGGTATTATCTTCTGTCGCCTTCTGACTTGCGGTGAAGAGATTCAGACTTTTATTGTGCAGATTGTAGACACCCTTGAACTCCTTGCCCATGTTGATGGGCCAGGACAGTGGGTGGAGCGAGATCTTCAGTTCCTTTTCAATTTCATCCAGGAGATCGAACGGGTATTTGCCATCGCGATCGAGCTTGTTGACAAACACGATGATCGGCGTATCGCGCATCCGACATACCTCTACCAGCTTTCTCGTCTGTTCCTCAACCCCGTTCACGCTGTCTATCACGAGGATAACGCTGTCTACCGCAGTCAGCGTCCTGTAGGTATCTTCAGCAAAGTCTTTGTGACCCGGAGTATCCAGCAGGTTGATGAGCGTATCATTGTACTCGAAGCTCATGACGGAAGTGGCTACAGAGATGCCTCTCTGCCGCTCAATCTCCATAAAGTCACTCGTAGCGTGCTTTTTTATCTTATTGCTTTTTACCGCGCCTGCCACCTGGATGGCACCACCGAACAGCAACAACTTCTCTGTCAACGTTGTTTTACCGGCATCCGGGTGAGATATAATGGCAAACGTTCTTCTTCGGCTGATTTCCTTTTCGTATTTCATTACATCTGCAGTCAAACAGGCGCCCGGACAGGCGTTTGTCTGACCCTTGTATTTATTAAATAAGGGTGCAAAATTGCGTAATTTACAGCAGTATTTAAGCATTAATCTTTCCGGTACGAAACGAAGTGCGATCGAAACCGAGCGTTGACTGGAATAGCTGCAAGGTGTTTATGCTTTTATCATTCCGGAGCCAGCAAACTGGACCTGCGTCCGACCGGGCAAACCGGGCACACCCTTATAGAGACCTTTTAGAGACCTTATAGAGAGGTTATAGAGACCAAACTTCAGGTATACACCGGGTATACAGCCTTTACGAGTCGTGGCATCACCTCAGCAAATCCATGTATGGCAGCAGAAAAGTGCAATAGAACAATGAGGCACACATTATTGACCTAAATGCCTGTAATTTGCGGCCAATCTCGATCATCTATGCCATACGCAGTCATAACCGGTGCTACCCAGGGAATAGGCAAAGCCATAGCAGAGAAATTCCTGGCTGAGGGGTTTTCTGTGGCTGTATGCGCACGCACCCAGGCTGACCTTGATGATGTACAAGCTGAATGGGCGAACAAGTACTCCGGAGCTGTCATTCTTACCCATCAAGCGGACCTGGGAGATAAAGCTCAGACCAAATCCTTCGCGGACTTTGTTCTTGCCAGCTTCCCTGAGATCAATGTGCTGCTCAACAACGCGGGACTATTCTTTCCGGGCAAGCTTGCGGATGAGCCTGAAGGCCACCTTGAGCAACTTATGGCGGTGAACCTCTACAGTGCCTATCACCTGACACGCGCCCTGCTGCCGGCGATGAAGAAAAAAGGTGCCGGCCATATCTTCAACATGTGTTCTATTGCGAGCCTTAAGGCTTATGAGAACGGGGGAGCTTACAGCATTACCAAATACGCGTTGCAGGGCTTTTCGGACAATTTACGTCACGAGCTTATGGAAGACCGGATCAAGGTAACGGCTATTATGCCTGGCGCGACCTGGAGCAGGTCCTGGGCGGCTAGCGGGCTACCTGAAGAGCGATTCATAAAAACGGAAGACATTGCAGCCATGGTGTGGGCCTCATTTTCGCTTTCCGCAAGTGCAGACGTGGAGACGATTGTCATACGTCCGATACTGGGCGATTTGTAGGAAATCTTAACTAAGCTTTAACCCAAACGCCTTAAACACAAGGTGTTTCAAAGTTTATTTTTGTAACACTCATTGTGATGAACCCCTTTACCTACAAATGGCGAGCTAGCATTCTGTGTTTGCTAAGCGTGTGCACCAGCTGTATTGCATGGGCGCAGACGGCTGTATTCTCGGCAAATGCAAGCGCTTCAAAAATTGGCGTACAAGACCAGGTTCAGGTAGACTACACCGTGCAGGATGTGGAGGACCTTCGGTCAATTACCAAACCGGCCTTCAAAGACTTTGACGTAATTGGCGGTCCCTACCAACGATCAAGCAATAATATTTCCATTGTTGGCAACAGGATGGTTCAGTCTGCCAGCATTACACACTCTTACATACTTCAACCAAAGAAAACAGGTACCCTGACGATTCCGCCAGCAATAGCGAGGGATGCCGCGGGCCATTCCTATGAGTCGAACGCTCTGACGCTGCAGGTGGTCAACGGCAGTCTAGCCCGGCAGAATATGCAGGCACAGGATCCTTTTGGTGACCCCTTCGGAGATCCTTTTGCGGCACTGAAGCAGCGTCGTCAGGCATTGGCCAATAAGCAGCAGCAACAACAACAGCAACCGGCGACACAGGCTGCGGACATGAAGGACATCTATAAAAACCTGTTTATCAAAGTCACGGTTGATAAGGATAAAGCCTACGTAGGTGAGCAGATCACAGCCAGCTATAAGCTTTACGCCCGCATACCTATGAACATGGGGATATCCAAACTGCCTTCGCTGAACGGCTTCTGGACCCAGGACTTCGAAATCCCAAAGGGAAATGTTAAGCCTGTAGAAGAGACAATAAACGGGCAGAAATACCAGGTATTCCTGCTTAAGAAATCTGCACTTTTCCCACAGCAAACGGGTACCTTGACATTAGATCCTGCCGAAGCGGAGGGCAATGCCCGTATCGTTACACAGGTACGCCAGAGAAATCCTTTTGGCGGGATGTTTGACAACGATCCATTTTTTCAGCAGGCCTTTGGCAGCCTCATGATGAGCGACCCGTTTTTCAATGACGACTTCTTTAGCTCCATGGCGTATAAAGATGTGCCTGTAAAGCTGAGAAGCACACCAGTGAAGATCACCGTGCTTCCTTTGCCAGAGGCAGGCAAACCTGAAAACTATGGCAATGCGGTAGGGAACTTTACCGTAAATGGGAAGATTGACAAAACAAGCCTGAGTACAGACGACGCGCTTACCTATACGCTCACTATCAGCGGTAGCGGGAATATCAAGCTTATCGAGGCGCCGGTACTGAAGCTGCCAAATGGCCTGAGTACCTATGATCCCCAGGTTATTGATACCATTACTGGGAGAAGCACGACTATCAGCGGATCCAAGATTGTCACATACGCTATCTCTGCCAACATACCCGGAGACTATACTATCCCGGCGATTCCTTTCAGCTACTATAATCCCCAAACGGGCAGTTATGTTACGCTGGAGACACAGCCGGTGACTATCCATGTTACAAAAGGCAAACATTACAATCCTAGCCTGGCAAGAGCTAAAACACTTGGTGACATCCACCCCATTGTTTCAAAAGCACCGTCAAGCTGGAAGGTGGCAAGCAAGCCCTTGTTCTTTACAGCCACCTATTGGTCCATGTACGCACTACCACTGCTGGCGTTCATAGGCATGGCCGCTTACAAGAGAAGAGAGGAAGAGCTTTCCAGAGACACCATAAAACTCAGGAACAGGCGCGCTAACAGGATAGCACTAAAGAGACTGTCTAACGCACGCAAGCTGCTACAACAGAACGCGAAGCAGCCATTCTATGAAGAAGTATCCAAGGCTATCTGGCTTTACCTTAGCGACAAGCTTAATATACCGCTTTCATCGTTGTCAAAAGAGCGGGCATTCGACGAGCTAAATTCAAAGAATGTGTCCCCCGCCCTTTTGGACAGGGCTGAAAGAACATTCCTTGAATGTGAGACCGCCCTCTATTCACCTCATGCCGGCGCTCAGCAGATGCAGCATACATTTAACGAGGCAGTTGATATAATCAGCAAACTTGAGGAAAGCATTTAACGACATGAAAAGCTACCTGCTTACAGCGATCGTGTTATTTACATGCCTGCAAAGTGAAGCTGCAGATAGTCTTAGCGCTACATGGCAGAAAGCAAACCAGTTTTTCCAGCAAAAGCAATACGATAGTGCGATCGTGTACTACGAATCGCTGGCCGACCGCAACATCAGCAATCCGGAGCTCTATTACAACCTTGGCAATGCCTATTATAAGGCGAACAAGATAGGACCCGCGGTACTGAACTACGAGAGAGCATTGCAGATCAACCCTGACTACACGGAAGCACGAGACAACCTAACCCTGACACAAAGCCGCATCGCCAACAGGATACAAGAACCCCAGGATATCTTTTTTGTAGCCTGGTGGAAGTCGATGACAAAGCAAAGTCTTGCAGGAAGCTGGTCTATCATAAGCCTTGCACTATTCCTGCTTACATTGCTCATTGTGGTGCTCAGAAAATGGTACCATGCTCCAGCCTGGCTGCAGCCGCAAATCGTTGTTCTCTGCGTCGTACTATTCTTCGTTTCGCTGTTCCTGGCCTACATATCTGCACAAAGGCAGGTGCGGCATGACCAGGCCGTCGTGATGGCCGCCGACACTCCTTTTCATCAGGATGGCAAAACCAGTCAACCGCAAAGCCTGGTGCCGGAAGGAACAGTTGTTGAGCTCGAAACTGAAGGATCAGATAAGGCTAAAGTGAAGCTCCCTGATGGCAGATCCGGCTATATACAAAGGGAGGCACTGGAGAAAATTTAGTTATCCATTCCTTTTTTTCGTTGGTTTGCAACATGGTCTCCTATTGGATCAAAACCCCTTCCTGGCTACCGCGACTGTTCCCAAAGGACCTGGTCTGGAAGATGCCAGTAGAAGATACACCAGCCGTCTACCTTACGTTTGACGACGGTCCTCACCCGCAGGCAACTGTTTTTGCACTTGAACAGCTGAAAGCCTACGAAGCGCAGGCCACCTTTTTCTGCATAGGAAGAAATGTTGCCGCAAACAATGCACTTTACCAGCGAATAATCGCAGAAGGGCATACTACCGGCAATCATACGCAAGACCACCTGAACGGATGGAAAACTGATAACTGGACCTACCTAAACAACATTCTTAGAGCCAGTAAACACATAGATAGCAAACTATACAGACCCCCTTACGGCAGAATAAAGATTTCCCAGGTACTTCGGCTTACTAAGAAAAAGCAACCATGGAAGATATTCATGTGGGACATTCTTTCAGGGGATTTCGACACAGACCTTTCACCAGAAGATTGCCTTGACAATGTGCTGCGACACATCGAACCCGGTTCCATCATTGTGTTCCACGACAGCGAAAAAGCTTATCCACGCATGCAGTACGCACTGCCTCATGTATTGTCGTTTTGCAAGCAGAAGAACTGGTCACTAAAAGCCTTACCAACCCAGTAATGAAATTCATTGATACTCACACTCATCTTTACGATGAATCGTTACACACCGACGAATCTGCAATGATCAACCGGGCAATCAGTGCGCGCGTTCAACAGATGTACATGCCCAACTGCGACAGCACCACGATAGAGCCCATGCTTCGCTTAGCAGATGAATGGCAGGATCGCTGTCTGCCTATGATGGGTCTTCATCCCGTTTATGTAAAGGAAAACTACAGAGACGAACTGGCAATAGTTAAAGACTGGCTGACCCGGAGAAAGTTTTACGCCATTGGGGAGATCGGGCTGGACAAGCACTGGGACCTCACCTATCTTGAACAACAGAAGGAGAGTTTTGCCTTACAAATTGACTGGGCACTGGCATACCGCCTGCCGATCGTTATCCATAGCCGGGAAGCCACGCAAGACTGTATTGATATTGTAAGATCAAAGCAAAACGGCCAGCTCAGAGGTATCTTCCATTGCTTCAGTGGAACTCCTGAAGAGGCAAATGAGATAATTTCCCTGGGCTTTCTCTTGGGTATCGGCGGAGTGGTCACTTTCAAAAAAAGCAGCCTGCAGGAAGTGGTGAGGTCAACGGATCTGCAGCACCTCGTCCTGGAAACAGATGCTCCATACCTGGCTCCTGTCCCCTATCGGGGCAAGAGGAATGAAAGCAGTTATATTCCGCTAATTGCCGAGAAAATCGCTGAGATCAAGGACATTCCCATCCAGGAGGTGGCGATGGTCACGACGGCCAATGCAGAAAAAGTTTTCGCCAACCCAATGATTTAACTATTTTTGCAGCCCTTCAGGAGACGTGTCCGAGTGGTTGAAGGAGCACGCCTGGAAAGTGTGTATACGGGAAACTGTATCGCGAGTTCGAATCTCGCCGTCTCCGCAAAACAGAAAACAAAACAATTCAAAAGCCTGTAAAACGTTGAGTTTACAGGCTTTTTTGTTTTTTCCCCCTTCCAAATCATTCAATTTGTTCAATCTACAGGAGTTGTTTCGGGTACCATCTCAATTTGCACGTCGACACAGTTCATCATCTGGCCATTTCCCAGCCTAACACCTGCAATTCACCGCCTGCCAGATAATCACGCCAAGCATCGCCAGGAACGCTATTGGCATAACGACACAAAATACCCAGACGTTCACCTCCTCATAGGTCATACCCACTTTGGCTGCCATCCACTCCAGCAGCGCAACACATCTATCGAACGTTTTTTTCATTGTGTACTATTACAGATCATCATCATCAACCTCGTGCATATTTATATGTATCCTGTTTAGCCTGGTAAACTCCGTAAAAGCTACAGCCTTTGGCCCCTCTTCTGTCCTAAATATTACCAGGCTAGCGAAATCTTCCATCTGAAAATGAGCCGCTGCTCTCTGCCAATTTTCATGGTAGAGCACATACAACTCCCAAAATTGATCTGAGCGCTTCTTGTCCGTTGGTGCCACGATAACCTTGTCTATCGGCTTCTTAAATGGCAGATAAATCTGTCCCCTGAATATGAACTTCCAAGAATCCTCTTGTGATGCTTCGATGGCCTCCTCGTAACCCATAATCGACCAATATAATAAACATCATCGATAAGACACTTGCCAGCCTGCGTGCAGTAAAAGCCGATTGACGGTCGCGTTCATTTATGGTGTCGATTGTTCTGTCGGCTCGGCTTTTATTTTAAGCAAAGCCATCGCAAAAACAGCCACCCAGAGTAGGAACGCGCCCATGTTGATACGC
>CAMPJV010000120.1 GCA_946886975.1 uncultured Taibaiella sp.
GAATGCCTATGAGGGACTGATTGAAAAGGAGTCTTTTCCCTTCTATGTTTTATTCCTTGAAACGGACCCGGCTCGGGTAGACGTTAATGTGCATCCAACCAAACAGGAGGTAAAGTTTGATGACGACCGGATGATGTATGCATATCTTAATGCAGCCATCAAACACTCACTGGCACGCTACAATATTGCTCCCTCACTTGACTTTACGCTAAACGCTGAGATAACACAGCTCTCATCCGTGCAGCAGCCGGCCTCTGAAAGGGAGAAAGAGTCTGTTGAAAAAGGATATCTGTATAATACCTTTACCCAAAAGAACCAGGCCCATTTTATAGAGCAGAAAGACAGCAGACAACGATGGAAGGAGCTGTACGAGATAGCTCAGCGGCCACCGGAGCCTTGGTCTACAACACCTGAAGCGCCTGACAGGATACCAAGCCATAACCTTCATCAGCACAATGACCAGGTACCTGCAAACACTCAGAATATTCTACTGGTTCAGGGCTCCATGCTGATCACAACAGTGAAGTCTGGCCTGATGGTGATCCATATACGTCGGGCACAGGAACGTATCTGGTATGAAAGGCTGTTGCAGGAATGGAATACGGGACAAACACCAAGTCAACAACTACTTTTCCCGGTTTCCTATGATCTGCCGCCTCACGATGCTATTCTCTTAAATGAAGTTTTATCTGATCTGGCAAGAATCGGGTTTGATATCGCGCCTTTTGGCCAAAATACTTTTGTCGTTCAGGGCGTGCCTACCGCATTACCCTCCGGCGAAGAAAAGAATGTACTCGATGAAGTGCTTGACCAGCTAAGACACGAGTCCAATGATGCAGTGGGGCGGCGATCGGACAAGTTATTAATCCAGCTTGCACGCAGATTATCCTGGAACAAACACGCTATTCAACACCCAGAGGGACAGCAGGCACTAATAGATGAACTTTTTGCATGTACCCAGCCAGAATACACACCTGACGGAAAGAAAGTATTCACTATGGTAAAGAAGGATACTCTTGACGACATGCTTGGTTAGTGTTCGCTAATCAATATCATTCCCGGGGTACTGTAAATTATATAATTTGCGCCCTGTCTTAGATCTGTAACCAAATATGTCTGTTTCCAAGTTCTATTCGCTAAAGGTAAAAGAGGTAAGGCCAGAAACCTCCGATTGCGTTTCTGTGGCCTTAGAGGTCCCCGATGAATTGAAGGAGCTTTTCAGGTTTGCGCCTGGGCAGTACCTGACATTCAAGAAGCATTTAAAGGATGCAGAAATCCGCCGCTCTTATTCAATCTGCTGCAGCCCGGGAGAGAATGAACTAAGAGTTGCCATTAAGAAAGTAGAAGAGGGCAAGTTCTCCGGGTTTGCAAACATGGAACTTAAGCCAGGCGATCTTCTCGACGTTATGCCGCCAATGGGGAAGTTTTCTCCGCGTAAGATTGAAAAGACCCATAAACACTATCTGGCTTTTGCCGCGGGAAGTGGCATTACACCAATCATGAGTATCATGAAAACGATATTACAGGAAGAGCCAAACAGCGACTTCACTCTTCTATATGGGAACAAGAACCGAAACACTATCATATTCAGGGAAGCGATAGAGGGTCTGAAAAATAAGTACATGCAGCGTCTCCGGGTATATCACGTACTAAGCAGGGAGACTATGGATGTTCCTCTTTTCAATGGCCGTATTGATGCTCAGAAAACACTCGATTTTAGTCAGTCCCTGATTGATATTGAGTCAATAGACGAAGCTTTTATCTGCGGACCTGAAGACATGCTTATTGCTGTTCGCAAGCAGCTGGTGGATCTGGGCATGAAATCGGAGAATGTCCACATTGAGCTTTTTACTTCACCAGACCAGCCGAAGGAAACACACGAAAAATGGCTCAAAGAGCATGCTAGAGAGGGCAGCGCTGTGAGTAAGGTGAGTATCCGCCTTGACGGCGCCACATTTGACATGGACCTTTCCTTCAACGGAGATAGCATACTGGACGCGGCATTGAAGAACGGAGCAGACTTACCCTATGCGTGCAAAGGTGGCGTATGTTCGACATGCAGAGCCAAGCTTGTGGAAGGAGAAGTGGAGATGGAAGTAAACTATTCCCTGGAGAAGGACGAATTGGCTAAAGGATTTGTCCTTACCTGCCAGTCGCATCCGAAAACAGAGCGGGTGGTGATTGACTTTGACGCCAGATAAGCAGTTAAAACAACCGTTTTCTCATTTGTTTCTTTTCAGACTCCCTGCGTTTGGAGTCAAGGCGTCTCTCCTTAGCTGCTTTTGATGGCCTTGTTGGTTTGCGCTTCTTTTGCTTTACGATACTCTGCGCAACCAACTCCACCATTTTCCGTAGTGCTATTTCTTTGTTTTCGAGCTGTGATCTCGATTCACTGCTTCGAACAATCAAATAACCCTCTTTGTTGATTCGGTTCTTGAGCTTATCCAGTATCATTTCCTTTTCCTCAGGTCCGAAGGCAAGAGAGGCAGGTACACACCACCAAGCCTCGGCCATTGTCTCCACTTTGTTCACATTTTGTCCGCCCTTGCCCCCGCTCCGCGCTGTTTTGAAGAATACCTCACGTGAAAATTCCCTTTCCATAGTGCAAAATAACAAGGCTTGCACATACTTCTATGCTCAACTTCGTTATGGAATCCTGACTGCGTTATTTTATAGCTGCTTTAGAAGTCCTCCTCATCGTCTTCATCAACGGTACCAAAATTCATATTGAGCATGCTTCCCAGAATATCTCCAAAGCTATAGCCGCCGCTTTCAACGCCCTTCTTACTTATCAGGGAGAACTCAGAAAGTCCATGGAGGAGGAACTCCATCAGTAAGGCTGCCTGCGCCTCATCAGCATTGGGATAGTAATGCTTTACGGCAGCATACAGGCCATCTACCTGGTATAGCCGCTGTATGTAATCCGCATCGTTTTCGTCCTGCAGAAGCAAGAGCTCATTGCCTTTACCAAACCAGTCGATAACAGGCTGATAGGGACTTAATTTCTGTTTCCTGTTCTGAGGTTCTTTAGCAGTTCTTTTAAAGGTCTGGGGGTCGGGAAAGTGTTGAGTGAATAGAGATCGTATGGCTTGGCCGATCAAGCGGAAGGCCACATTTGTAGGGCCTTCTTGTTCACCCTCGTATACGAGTTCTATTTTACCTGTTATTGCCGGCATCACACCGATGAAGTCAGAGATACGCACAATGGTGCGCTTACTGTTTTCCTTCAGGGCCCTTCGCTCGGCAGTACTTATCAGGTTCTCAAAAGCGCTTATTGTTAGTCGTGCTGAAACCCCGCTCTTCTGGTCGACGTACTCACTTTTGCGCGCTTCCATGGCAATCTGCTCCACAAGCATCGTACACAGATCCGGCACTACGACTCTTTGCAGCTGCTCTGCGAGTACATCCGCCTCCTGCTCGGTAATGGCTTTAGACAGCTCAATAGTTTTGGGATAGTGTGTAATTATCTGACTTTCTATCCTGTCCTTTAAAGGAGTCACTATGCTTCCCCGGTTGGTATAATCCTCCGGATTTGCCGTAAAAATGAAGAGTATGTCAAGAGGTAGCCGCAACTTAAAGCCTCTTATCTGTATGTCACCTTCCTGAAGGATGTTGAATAAAGACACCTGTATGCGCGCCTGCAGGTCAGGCAGCTCGTTGATAACAAATATACCCCTGTGGGAACGTGGAATGATGCCGTAGTGGATCACACGCTCATCTGCAAAACTCAGACGGAGGTTGGCTGCTTTTATAGGGTCTACGTCCCCTATGAGGTCAGCCACTGAAACATCCGGTGTAGCAAGCTTTTCTCCATACCGCTCGCTTCTGTGCATCCAGGCTATTGGCGTCTCATCTCCTTTCTCATCAATAAGATTCCGGGCGTAGAGTGAAATAGGGGCAAAGGGATTGTCATTGATCTCGCTCCCTTCCACCACGGGCATCCACTCGTCCATCAAGTTTACCATTTCCCTCGCCATCCTTGTTTTTGCCTGCCCGCGCAGACCAAGGAAAAGTATATTGTGGCGAGACAAGAGAGCCCGTTCCACATCAGGTATTACCGTGTCCTCGTAACCAAGTATTCCCTTAAAGATCTGCTGCTTTTGCTGAATCGACTGGATAAGATTCTCTCTTATCTCATGTTTTACACTTCTGTTCTTATACCCGGACTCCTTTAACTCTCCTAATGTCCTGCTTGTTGGCTGCTGCATGGAAACGGTCTGATGTTTGATCCCTTTTATAAAGATAGCAGAACTCGCCGTTTGGAAAAAAGATGTGGCAACATAGGGATATAGCGGTCGTCGATAATCTTACTGACCATGCATGCCAAACTCAAGCATTTCATCGAGTGACATCACTTTCTTTGGCGAAATGGGCAGTTCGACAAACTTCACAACATATTCTGTCTTATCGCTGCTTGACGCATAGCTGCCGCTGTAGACACTATCCTTTAGCTTCAACTCCATGCCGCCAAGGTCCTCGCTGAAAAGCCAGGAACCATCAGCGCTCCTGGAGACATCCATTTTCACGTATTCATCCTGATCGCCAAATTTAAAAAGGGCTTCCCAGCTACAGATCACTTCAGGACATCCGCCCTTGATGTACCTGACGTAAAGCTGCACCTGTATCTCATTGTCGAAGGTGCCCTTATAGAACTTCCTGTCCAATACCTCCTTCATGGAGGAGGGCTTGTCTTCATCCTCCTCTTCTTCCGTAGAGGTATGATGCTTTGCTATGGTATTCTCTTCCTTTATACCCAACTCAAGATTTCTCAGTCTTTTCTTCTCAGCCGCAAGCTTTTCCTTAAACTGATCTTTGGTGGAGGCTTCAAAGATATTGGCCAACTCACCCCCGTACCATAAATCATGGATCTGCATGACGTCGAAAACAGTAAAACAATATGTGCGCCGGGTCAGCTGATCCTTCACAAAGACATAGCCGAGAAAGCGCAGCGGAGCTATCTTTTCATTAATAATACCGCGGCCCTCTCTTATCTTATCGAGCTCATACCTCAGAAAAATGATCCTTTCCCAATGGATACCTGCTCTCGTGCCTTGAGACAAGAAGGCATCAAAGTTCTTGGCTATTTCCAGCTTCAGGGAAGAGTCATAGTCCAGCCTTGCTTCATAATTGTTCTGCAGATATTGAACACGTTTAAAGGATTCTGATTCTTTGTCGGCGTGCTCCATGATAAGCTTCGCCATAAAATCAAAGCCAGGAAACAGGTCGGCATAGGATCTGCTGTCTTTCGTCTGAAGGCTGTAGATGAGGCTTTCTACAAGCTCAGCCTCTGTTTTCACCTGGGCATAAGCAGCCGTACCATGCATTACAGCACCCAACAGAACAAACAATATGTACTTGTAGAACCTCATTTGAAAACCATCAAAATTAACTCATACAAGATAGTCCAGATGTTAAAAATCCGTCTGTTTACAAAGGTAAGAGGCTACTTGCCAGTCTAACTGGACGCCGCAAAAAAGGCTAAATAAACTCCAATATTTTTTCAGGAGGGCGGGCGATGATGGCTTTATCATCTCGCTCGACTACCGGGCGCTGGATAAGAACCGGATGCTCAACCAGCAGGTCTAACCACTCCTCTTCGCTTAGGGCTGTATTGATAAACCTACTCTGGTAAAGTTCTTCCGATCTTCGGACCAGCTCCGAGGGATTCATTTTCAGCTTGCCCAGCAGTTCGCGAAGTTCCTGTTTGGAAAGTGGGTCGACGAGATACCACCTTACCTGATGGGGAACGGCCTTTTCCTGCAATATTTCCAACGCACCACGGCATTTGCTGCACTCCCCATTGTGATAGATCGTGATTTCACTCATACTCATGCTATCTTTAATCCGTTGGTCACATTTTGAGATGGTTGCAGGAGCACTACTCCTGAGTCGCTGCCCACTACTCCCAAAACAAGGCACTCTGAGATAAAAGGGCCTATCTGCTTCGGAGGGAAATTGACGACAGCAACTACCTGCATGCCTACTATATTCTCCAATGAATATAAATCTGTGATCTGTGCTGAGGATGCCTTGACTCCTATCTCACCAAAATCTATCCGCAGCCGATATGCAGCCTTTCTTGCTTCCGGGAACTTTTCTGCGCCTATGATCGTCCCGACCCGCATATCTATCTTCTCGAAGTCGCTCCAGCTAATGGTGCTCATCAGGCAAAACTCATTTCTATAACATCATCAGCTATCGTGAGGCGACCGGCTGTTTTTGCCTTGATTTCGTCAACAGAGACTCCGGGCGCACGCTCGATGCAGAGAAAGCCATTTTCAGTAACGTCAAAGACACCTAGATCAGATACTATTTTCTTAACACATTTCAGGCCCGTAATCGGAAGGCTGCACTTCGGCAGCAGCTTTGAATTCCCTGCCTTATCTGTATGCTGCATGGCCACGATGATGTTCTGTGCCGCAGCTACCAGGTCCATCGCCCCTCCCATACCTTTCACCATCTTGCCAGGTATCTTCCAGTTGGCAATGTCACCATTCTCTGCAACTTCCATCGCCCCCAGAACAGTGAGATCAACCTTTCCCGCACGTATCATACCGAAGCTCATCGCACTATCGAAAATGGCAGAACCGGGCAGCGTTGTTATAGTCTGCTTACCGGCGTTTATCAGGTCCGGATCTTCATCGCCCTCAAAAGGAAAGGGGCCCATGCCTAACAATCCATTCTCGCTTTGCAAAACAACGTTTACGCCGTGAGGAATGTAATTAGCAACAAGTGTTGGAATACCGATACCGAGATTCACATAGTATCCGTCCTGGAGTTCCCTGGCTATGCGTTGCGCTATTTGTTCTTTATTTAGAGGCATTGCTTTAATTATGAATTGTGAATTATGAATTGTGAATGCTGCCTGTTCATGCGCTGCGTTTTCTCACGGTCCGTTGCTCGATACGCTTTTCATAATTGGTGCCCTGAAAGATACGGTGGACGTAGATGCCAGGGGTGTGGATGAAATTCGGTTCAAGCTCACCTGGCTGCACCAGTTCCTCAACTTCTGCAATGGTTATTTTTCCTGCCATAGCCATCAGCGGGTTAAAATTCCTTGCTGTATCCTTGTACATCAGATTGCCCATCGTGTCGCCCTTCCAGGCCTTCACGATTGCGAAGTCTGAATCAAAGGCATGCTCGAGCAGGTAGTGCTTTCCGTTGAATTCTCTTGTTTCTTTACCATCAGCTACTTCCGTACCTACGCCTGCAAGCAGGTAAACCGCGGGCATACCATAGCCTGTGGCCATACATCTTGTCGCCAGGGTTCCCTGGGGTACGAGCTCTACCTCCAGTTCCCCGCTTAATAGCTGCCGCTCGAACTCCGCATTTTCGCCAACATATGAGGCAATCATCTTTTTTACCTGCCTTTTCTGAAGCAAGCGGCCAATGCCGAAGTCGTCAACTCCTGCATTGTTGGAGATACAGGTCAGGTCCTTTATTCCCTTTCTGACGATGGCTTTGATGCAGTTTTCCGGAATACCGCAGAGGCCAAAACCTCCCAGCATCAGCACAGCTCCCGATTCTATATCCTTTATCGCTTCGTCAGCATTGGCTACTACTTTATTCATTTGCGGTAGATTTTAGGCGAAAATAGGAATGATTGGGCAATGG
>CAMPJV010000121.1 GCA_946886975.1 uncultured Taibaiella sp.
TGCTCTTGTAAATATATGAAATTACAAGAGCAGGCAAAAGTTATTTTTTGAAGAGCTTACCTAAGCTTAATCTTCGAATTTTCCAGCATTCATCTGCTGAATGTAGATCGCTTTCAGCACTTCCATACGGCGCTTTACTGATGGCTTTGTGAATGCCTGACGTGAGCGTAGCTGATTAAGTGTGCGTGATTTCTCGTACTTCTTCTTGTACTTCTTCAGCGCCTTATCAATATTCTCGCAATCTTTAGAATCGATGATCAACATAGTTATATACCCCCTTTTAGCGATTTAAGGACTGCAAAGGTAAAGTATTTCAGCATTTCACCAAATATTTCCGCTTGTTAATCTTTTCTTCTGCTCAGCATTCACCTCCTCATTCCCCTCCTGATTACATACTGCCTCCTAGGCTCCTCATGGGCTTTCATACGGGAAGTACCTGAGGTATCTGTGAAGTATATACGGAGTAAATACGGGATAAATACGGGATAAATACGGAGTAACCCCGGAACTCCACCGGACCTGCACTGGAGTAACACCGAAGCTGCAGTGTAGTTGGCCCTGCTCTTCTTACATCTCCCACACCCTCCCGGCGGCGCCTCGTCAGCCGTTTTCCAGGCTCTCCCGCGCCCGGTCAGGGCAAAAAAAATGCGCCCTCAGCGGGCGCATAAATAATATTCGACAGAGCTGAGTTTAGTTCGCCAGCTCTTTTATCTTAGCAAACACTTCGTTTTCCCCGCCTTCTTCATAGCCGGAATGCATGTATGCAATCTTTCCTTCTTTATCTATCACAATCACAAACGGTATTGTCTGGAAGTTCAAAGAACGCTTCAGGTCACCCTTCACATCAATGTAAGACGGAAAGTCCCAGCCCTGCGCCTTACTATAGCTTCTCGCCAGTCCCTCAGCTCTCGACTCATCCATAGAAACAGTCACGAAATTAAAGTCAGCTTCAGCCTTCCAGTCGCCCATCTTCTTACGAATGTTAATGATCTCCTTCTTACAAGGCACGCACCATGTCGCCCAGAAGCTCACCAGCGTCACCTTCCCCGTCTCCACGGCCTTGTTAAATGCTATACTTTTTCCAGTGTTCACATCCTTAATCATTGTAGTGGGC
This sequence comes from uncultured Taibaiella sp., assembly GCA_946886975.1. The sequence goes on from CAMPJV010000121.1 coordinate 1,115, forward strand.
AACTCACTTTGAGCAAACACTGCAGTAGAAAACAAAACCCCCGTCAGTGCTGCAACTAATTTCTTCATAACTGATTGTTTTTAAAATAATAAGCGAAAACCTTGCCAGTTCTTAGCAACTGTTCTAATTTCGGCAAATTATTGAATTTAACAACACCTTGATGAAAAAAGCGGCTCTTTTCTTTTTGCTGTCTGTTATCTCCATAAGGGTGTCCGCTCAGGGCAACCTTTCCGGGGACTTAATGGCAAATGTTAATTTCTTCCAGCGCGACTCTACAATAAAGGCTTCCGATAACCCTCTGTACGACAACTACCTCAGCGGTGGTGAAGCATGGCTTTCCCTGCGATACTCCTACAAAGGCTTTGATGCCTTCCTCCGTGTGGACGCTTTTCATAATTCTAACCTTTATGTGCCCACCCAGGCGCTCAGCGGCTTTGGCCTCGGAGCATGGTCACTCACCAAAGAGGTAAAAAACCTTACAATTACAGGCGGCTATATCTACGACCAGATCGGTAGCGGCATCCTTTTCCGTGCCTATGAAGACCGCGGACTGTTGATAGACAACGCCCTTGTTGGGCTACGCCTCAGGTACCAGTTGAACGATCACCTCATGGTTAAGGGCTTTACAGGCCAGCAGAAGAACATCGCCAACTTCCAAAGGTTTGACCCCATCATCAAGGGATTAAACTTCGAGGCAGACTACCAGTTAGGCGAAAAGGTACACATCGTACCAGGCATCGGCCTCCTCAACCGTACCCTCGACCAGACTTCCATGAACTCTGTCGTATCCCGCATCAACAATCAGGACCTCGCAACCCGCTTTGTTCCCCAGTACAATATGTACGCTTTTACGGGATACAATATGCTTACTGCGGGCGATTTCTCCTGGTACGTTGAAGGGGCCTATAAAACCAACGAGGCTATCGAAAAGAATAACATCCTGCAAGACCTTCCCGGAAGCGTGCTCTACTCCACTTTAGGTTATGCCAGAAAGGGTATCGCAGTAAACCTTACCGCGAAGCGCACCGAAGACTTCGTTATGCGGACCTCTCCAAACGAAATACTTCTCAGGGGAATGCTCAACTGGCAGCCGGTGGTTGCCCGCCTTCGTCCTCAAAGACTTATGGCAAGGTACACTCCAGCCTCTCAGGACATCTCAGAGATCGCCGCAGGAGGTGACGTATTGATATCTCCTAACGATGACATGGACATTACCCTCAACTATACCCATATCAACACCCTCGGAGACACCAGCCTATACAGGGAAGCCTATGCAGAGGTGAACTACCGCGGCTTCAAGAAATGGGCCTTACAGCTAGGCGTCCAATACCTCCGCTACAACCAGGAGCTTTATCAGGTTAAGCCCGGCGCCCCAATGGTGGAAGCCATTACTCCTTTTGCCGAGGTCGTTTACCGTATTGACGACAAGAAGTCCATCCGTACACAATGGGAATATATGCATACCAAGCAGGACTACGGTTCCTGGATATTCGGCCTGATCGAGTTCAACATTGCTCCTAAATGGTCCTTCGCCCTTTCTGACATGTACACGCTCGACTTGAATCCAAATAACGTGAGCGGCCTCACAGAACCAACTCACTATTACAATGTATTCATAGCTCACAGCAAAGGCCCTCACAGGTTCACCGCTGCCTATGTGAAGCAGGTTGATGGTATCAATTGTACCGGTGGTGTTTGCCGTTACGAACCCGCCTTCAGTGGTGTAAAGTTCACGGTCACATCAACGTTCTAATTGCCGCTTAGATAATCTGACTACCTTTGTAAACGGTTCCTGTGGAACCGTTTTTTTAATGCTACTGGTTAATGTTGCAGACAGACTTCTTAGTTATTGGTTCAGGCATTGCAGGGCTCACCTTTGCAGTAAAGACAGCCAAGCTCTTCCCGGATAAGACGATCACAATACTTACCAAGGCCAGCACCGATGAGACTAACACCAAGTACGCTCAGGGAGGCATAGCCGTCGTAAATGACCTGGAGAAGGACAGCTTTGAAAAGCATATTGAAGATACCCTGATAGCAGGCGATGGTCTATGCAACAGAAAGATCGTCGAGATAGTCGTGAAGGAAGGTCCTGCTCGTGTGAACGAGATGATCGCCTGGGGCACCAACTTCGACAAAGACCCCGAGGGCGATTATATGAGGGGAAAGGAAGGCGGTCATTCAGAGTATAGAATACTTCATCATAAAGACATCACCGGCTTTGAGATCGAAAGGGCTCTGGTAGCAGAAGCAAAACAATACCCTAATATCCATATCCACAACCACTGGTTTGTGGTTGACTTTATTACCCAGCACCACCTTGGTTTCCTCGTCACAAAGGCTACACCCGATATCCAGTGCTATGGTGTTTACGCATTAAACCTTGAGACTGGAGCCATAGACAAGATTCTGTCCAAGGTCACCATGATGGCTGCCGGCGGTACCGGTCAGGCGTACAGAACCACCACTAACCCTAAAATCGCTACAGGCGATGGCATCGCCATCGCATACCGCGCTAAGGCAAGAATCGAGAACATGGAGTTTATCCAGTTCCACCCTACTGCCCTTTATGAGGCAGGGGTCAGCCCTTCCTTCCTCATCACAGAGGCAGTCCGGGGCGACGGCGGAATACTCAGAAATAAAGAAGGCGAAGCGTTTATGGAGCGTTACGACTCCCGGCGTGATCTCGCCCCCCGCGACATTGTTGCCAGGGCCATAGACAGCGAAATGAAGCGCACAGGTACCGAGCACGTCTACCTCGACTGCCGTCATATGGACCATGAAAAGTTCACGTCCCACTTCCCCAATATCTACGAAAAGTGCAAGAGCATAGGCATCGATGTATTCTCTCACCTAATCCCAGTGGCACCCGCCGCCCATTATTGCTGCGGCGGCATTAAGACAGATGAACATGGCAGAACCTCTATCAATAATCTATATGCCTGCGGCGAGTGTGCCAGCACAGGATTGCATGGCGCTAACCGGCTCGCTTCCAATTCCCTTTTGGAAGCTTTGGTATTTGCCCATCGCTGCGCAATGAACGCTGCAGAGACCATCAGTTCCATCAGCCTGAGGGACGACCTTCCCGACTGGAATGCCTCGGGGACAACTGACCCTAAGGAAATGATCTTAATTACTCAGAGCCTTAAGGAGACACAGCAAATCATGAGTGACTACGTTGGTATAGTAAGGAATGATGTCCGTCTGGCGCGGGCCATGCGCCGCCTCGACCTGCTACACATGGAAACAGAAAATCTGTACAAGACCACAACCATCTCCCCTCAGCTCCTGGAGCTTAGAAACCTTATTACCATAGGATTCCTGATCGTAAAAGGCGCCCAGTTCCGAAAGGAAAGCCGCGGCCTCCACTTTAATACAGACTATCCTTCCAAGAGCGAACTCCTGCAGAACATCGTACTCTAGGTTACTTCAGCACCGGTTGCAGCACAGCACCCTTTCCGTTGGTGGGCGGTATGTCCTTCCGCTCCCCTATCTGCTGGCGCCACATAGCATAGTAGAGCCCCTTCTCTTCAAGAAGGTTATAGTGAGTGCCTGTTTCTATTATCCTGCCTCTTTCCAGCACGTGAATTCTATCGGCATGCATTATAGTAGATAGCCTGTGAGCAATCATTATTGTAATATGCTCTCTCTGATCCGTAATATGCCTTATCGTCTTTGATATTTCCTCCTCAGTTAATGAGTCGAGTGCAGAAGTAGCCTCATCAAAGATCATAAGCCTTGGCTTCCGCAACAAAGCTCTGGCAATAGACAGTCGTTGCCTCTCTCCCCCGGATAGTTTCAGTCCCCCCTCGCCTATCATCGTCTCAATTCCATGCTCAGCCCTGTCCAGCAGATTCTGACAGGCCGCCTTATCCAGTACCTCTTGTATGTCCTCATCCGTTGCAGTGGGGTTCACAAACAGAAGGTTCTCCTTTATAGTGCCGGAGAATAGCTGGGTATCCTGCGTCACAAATCCGATCTGCGACCTCAGGTCATCGAATTCAATACTGGAGTCAGGCTTATCGTTATAGTATATACTTCCGGTGATGGGATGATATAAACCCACCAGCAACTTAACCAAGGTTGTCTTTCCTGAGCCGGAAGGGCCAACAAATGCAATGGTCTCTCCGATTTTCACGTCAAAAGATATCTGCTCCAGCGCCGGTCTGGTAGCGGACTGATGCTGAAAGCTAACATTGTCAAACCTCAGGCTCTTCACCGAGCTGATATGCTCTGGGTTCACTGGCTTCCTCTCCACAGGCCGCTTCAACAGCTCCTGCAAATTGTTCAGCGACGCTTGTGCCTCTCTGTAAGATATAATGATATTCCCGAGCTCCTGCATCGGCCCGAAAATGAAAAAGATGTAAAAGCTCATAGCCCACATATCTCCCAGTTCCAGCGTTCCTTTAAACACCAGCATCAGCAGTACGAACATGATACACTGCCTGAGGAAGTTCACAACCGTCCCCTGCACGAACGATATCATGCGCATGCTCTTCACCTTGTTCAGCTCTAGCTGCAGTATTTTTATGGTAGTACTATTCAGCCGACCTATCTCCTGGTTCGTAAGGCCAAGGCTTTTTACAAGCTCAATATTCCGCAAAGATTCGGTCGTACTTCCTGAAAGGGCGGTAGTCTCCTTAACTATCCTCTTCTGGATAACCTTTATCTTCTTGCTCAGCACACTTGTCAGCAGCCCCAGTACCAGTGCCCCGCCAAGGTATATATACACCAGCGTTACATCAAGTCGAATGGCAATGATGATGACAAATACCAACCCAATAATAGTAGGGAATAGAATATTAACGAAGGCGGTAATGAACTTCTCGCAGTCGGTTCTTACCTTTTGTAACACAGAAAGTGTCTCGCCGCTTCGTTGGTCTTCAAAGTCCTGGAACGGGAGCTTCAGAGCATGCTTCAGACCATCTGTATACAGTTGGGCCCCAAACTTTTGGATAACCACGTTTACCGTATAATCCTGAAACGCCTTGGCTATCCTTGAAACCATTGCCGTACCAACAAGCATGAGTAGCCCCGTTAAGATTCCGTTGGTATATTCTTCCTTCGTCCACTCGCCGGGCTTCGTCGCCAGCGGATTGATGATATACTTACCGGTAATCAGGGGATCCAGCAAAGAGAACACCTGGTTTATAGATGCCAGCACCAGGGACACCGCTATCAACCACTTAAAATTGCTCAGATATCGAAAAAGTAATTTCATAGACAGCCGGCAAAGATATAAGGTTCATCAAACCGCAGGCAAATACTCCCGTAAGAGATTTCTATAATTCCTTATTCGAGTAGAGCAGGGATAGCATTTCACCCACCTTCTTGTCTATGGGCAAGGTGAAGGTACCTGCATGTACCTCCTTCAGATCCACCCAGTAGGTTCGTTCCTGTTCCACTAAGTTTATGATATCAGTCGGAACATCCTGTGCAGACACCAGATAATAGATACTTATCACCTGGGAATCGTCGAAGGCAGAGTGCTGAAAGAAGTCTGTAGTGTAAAAATGATCCAGTACCACAATGTCCAGACCTAGCTCCTCCTTCCATTCTCTTGACAGGCAGTCTACCGTGCCCTCTCCCCAGTCAAGACCTCCACCCGGGAACTTTATGATGTACCTGCCCCGAATCAGCTCTTCATTGACCAATAGCTTTCCATCATGTATACATATTCCGTAGACACGTACATTAAATCGCCTGGCCTCCATCAGAACCAGCGCTTTTTATTAAAATAGAAAACCATCACCACGGATGTGATAACAGAAAGAATGATGGCAAAATAAAAACCTCTGATATCCCCCTCGAAAGGCACCTTTACATTCATCCCGAATATACTGGCTATGAGCGTAGGCAATGATATGAGGATCGTTATGCTGGTGAGTCGCTTCATCACCAGGTTCATGTTATTATTAATGATACTTGCAAAAGCATCAAGAGAACTGCTTAAGATATTGGTATACTTTTCAGCCATCTCAAGGGCCTGGGAGAACTCTACTATTAAATCTGATAAAAACTCTCGCTCATCCTCGTCGCAGTGGAGGAAGTTGGTCCTTTCCATCTTCATGAGCAACAGCTCATTGGAGCGAAGAGCAGTTACGAAGTACACCAGGCTCTTCTGAACCCGCATCAGGTAAAGAAGTTCCTCGTTCCTGTTTGAGTCGTATAGTTTTTGCTCCAGTATATTCCGGCGATGATTAATGTCCTTCAGCACCTCCATAAAGTCCATCACCACCTTCTCAAATATCTTGAGCACCATCATGTTCGGGCGCTCAGGGTGGCGTTTGGCAAATGTGTTCAGAAATCTGCGAATAGCTACATTCTCAAACGAATTAACAGTCAATACCTGGTTCCTTTCGGTAATGATAATGGAAATAGGGATTGTTACGTAGTCGGCATCACTCTCGTTCAGCGACTTATTCTCAACCGGAGTTTTCAAAACAATAAGCTTCACTCCCTCATCTATTTCATACCTCGCACGTTCTTCAATATCAA